>JBFWQN010000509.1:0-4167 GCA_050249405.1 Hyphomicrobiaceae bacterium
CCATCCGCGATGGGCAGCGTCGCGTCGTCGACCGTGTAGTCGCTGGTGTGGAGGACGAAACCCCGCTCGCCCGAGACGGGTCCGCCGACGTGGACGGTGCGCTCGCCCAGTCGATCCGCCATTGCCTCGTCGACCTCGTCCACGATGCCGATCTGCATGAGCAGAGTGGGCAACGACAGCGACTTGGCGCGCTGGTTGACGATGATGCCCATCGCCCCCTCGTCGGAATGGCGACACATGTAGATGACGGCCCGGCGAAACCGCTTGTCGGTCATCGTCGGCATCGCCAACAGGAGCTGGCCATCGAGGTAGCGGTCGCCGGTGGTGCTGGCAGACTTGGTTCTGGCGTTCATCACGGAAGATTATCCTGCCCTCGCGAGGGCTCAAAGCATCAAAGCCGCGTGAGATAGCGCGCGGAGACGTTGGCGCTGGTCCGCTTCACCCTTAAATAGGCGCTGCAGTCGCGCGAAACAGGACGAGATCGCCATGGCGGACACGGCAAGCCTGCGGCGGACGACGATCCGCGGTGCCGCCACGATAGCAGCACTGGGGCTGCTCACGGCCGGTGTAGCGTGGGCGGAGACGGCCGAGACGGCGCTCGCCTCGCCGTGGGTGGTGGAGCAAGCGGCGCGAACCCGGGTCGTCGCCGGGGCCGCTTCCGGTCCAGGCCAGCCGACAACCATCTATGCCGGGCTCGAAATCCGTCTGGAGGACGGCTGGAAGACGTACTGGCGCAATCCGGGCTCGTCCGGCGTGCCGCCGCGCATCGATGTCGAAGGCTCGGAGAACCTGGCCAAAGCCGAGCTGCTGTTCCCCGCCCCACACCGCTTCAAGGACC
This sequence comes from Hyphomicrobiaceae bacterium, assembly GCA_050249405.1. Lineage (GTDB taxonomy): Bacteria > Pseudomonadota > Alphaproteobacteria > Rhizobiales > Hyphomicrobiaceae. The sequence goes on from JBFWQN010000509.1 coordinate 839, forward strand.
GTGACGGCGATACCATCGGATACAAGCAGACGGTCGTCCTTCCGGTGGCGCTGACGCCGAAGGACCCGAGCAAGCCCATCGTGCTCAAGCTTGCCGCGGAGCTCGGCATCTGCCGCGAGGTGTGCATCCCCGTGCAGCCGTCGCTCGGCCTGACCGTGCCGGCCGGCACGAGCAATGCACCGCCGGCTCCCGCGCTGGTAGCAGCGCTCGCCCGCGTTCCGGAGCTGTCCGCCAATCTCGCGGACGCGCCTCGGGTCGAGCGGATCCGCACCGAGCTGTCGGGGGCGAAGCCGCGGGTCGTCATCGACGCACAGTTTCCGGGCGACGCCGACGGCGGCGACATCTTTCTCGAGGCTCCCGATGGGGCCTGGATCCCGTTGCCCACGCCTGCGGGCCTTGCGGAGAGCGGTGCACGGCGCTTCGTCGTGGACCTGTCCGACGGCACCGATCTGGCCGACCTCAGAGGCCGTGCCATCCGTGCGACGCTGGTGAGCGGCAAGGGCCAGTCCGAGACCCGATTCGACCTCGTCGAGGCCCGCTGAGCGACCGCATCGAGACCGCTCCGGCGCTCCCGCGACGCGATCGAGCAGGCGGCGGACGAACATCCTTGGCCGTCGTTCACGAAATGGTCGGATCGACAGCTTTTTGCTTTTTCGCATCGCGCCCGACGTGTACTTTCGACGCACCGGTGGGTCCGTCATCTTGACGGTGGGCGAGGTCGACAGATGCATATTCTCACGCGAGGCGACATCCCGCAGCGAATCCGGCTGATCTCGGGCCTGATCCTCTTCGTTTTCGCCTTGACGCACTTCCTCAATACCGCCGTTGGCCTCGTCAGCCTCGAGCAGATGGACCAGCTCGACCGCTGGCGTGTCGTCGTCATCCGCTCGCTGCCCGGCACCGTGATTCTCGGCACGGCGCTGGTCGTCCACATCCTGTTCGCGCTCTGGAAGGTTGCACGACGCACCACCTACCGCCTGCCTTGGTGGGAGTTGCTGCAGATCGTGCTCGGGTTGCTGATCCCGTTCCTGCTCTTCCCTCATATCGTCAACACGCGCGTCGCCCACACGCTGTTCAACGTCGAGGACAACTACCTTTACGAGCTGGCGCGGCTGTGGCCTGCGAGCGCCATCCTGCAGAGCACGCTGCTGCTGATCGTCTGGATCCACGGCTGTCTCGGCATCCACTTCTGGCTGCGTCTGCATGCGCCCTACCGGGCCATGCAGCCTGTCCTGCTGTTCCTGGCGATCACCATTCCGCTCGCCGCTCTCGCCGGGTTCATGGTCTCGGGGCGGGCCGTAGCGGCGCTGATCGAGAACAAGGAGGCGTTCGATCGCGTAAAGGAGCTGACGCGATGGCCGGACGCCACCAACAACGATCTCCTCGCCACCTACCGGGTCTGGGTGCGCCTCGGCTTCCTCGGCGTGCTCGGCGTCATCGCGAGCATCTTTCTCTTCCGCTACCTGTCCTGGCTCTCGGCGCCCAAGGTGCAGATCAGCTACGCTGGCGGTCCGAGCGTCTCCGTGCCGATCGGGCCGACGCTGCTCGAGATCTCGCGGATCAACAAGATCCCCCATGCCTCGGTCTGCGGCGGCCGTGCGCGCTGCTCAACGTGCCGGGTGAGGATCGAGGAGGGCGGCGAGAACCTGCCGCCGGCCGTGTTCCCGGAAAGCGTCACGCTCGCCGCCATCGAGGCGCCGGCCAATGTGCGGCTCGCCTGCCAGATCCGGCCGTCGAAGCCGCTCACCATCACGCGGCTACTACGTCCGGTCGGCACCGGCCCCGACGCCGCGGCCGTCACGGAATCGGAATCCAGCGGCACCGAGAAACCGCTCGCCGTGCTCTACGTGAACATGCGCGAGTTCAACGATCTGACCCGCACCAAGCTGCCCTACGACGTCGTGTTCCTGCTCAACCAGTTCTTCACGGCGGTCGGCACCGCGATCCGCTCGCAGGGCGGCACCGTCGACAAGTACATCGGTGACGGCGTGATCGCCGTGTTCGGCCAGCGTCCGGGCGTCGAGGGCGGCTGCCGGCAGGCGCTCCGTGCGATCCGTGCCATCGATCTGGCACTTGATCACCTGAACTCGGTCGTGAGCCAGGAGCTCGGCCGTCCGGTGCGTGTCGCCGCAGGCCTACACGCCGGGCACCTGATCCTCGGCCGGATCGGCCATGGCGAGACGGTCGACCTCACGGTGATCGGGCCGGCCGTCAAGATCGCGCTGCAGCTTGGCCAAGTTGCCAAGGAGCGCGACGTGCAGCTCGTGCTCTCGCACGACGTGGCGCAGCTCGCCGGCTGGGAGCCGGAGGAGAGGCTGATCAGCGCCGTGCACGTCGACGGGCTGGACGAGCCGCTCGACGTGGTGGACGTGCCGCGCGGACGGGACCTTGCCGTCACCATCCTGTCGCCAGTGCAGGGCGAGAAGGCGCAGCGCCCAGCCGAGGCACCTGCGGAGGGCTGATCGGCGCACGGGTCGACGGAGACGGCCTCCAGGGCCGTCTCCGCAGGCAGCGAGCCGCCAACCTAGCCCTTCTTGGCGTACTTGCCGCCCGTCTGCGGCGCGATCGGGTCGAGGCCCTTCTCCATCCGCTCGAGCCGCGTCACACGCTCCCAGGTGCGCTTCAGGTCGTCACGGACGCTGAACGACAGCCGGCCGAGACCCTCCGTCTCGATCTCGATCCTGTCCCCGTCCTGGAAGGCATGGAGGCCGCGATGGTTGGTGCCCGTGGCGAGGATGTCGCCGGGCTCAAGCGTGTGGATGGCGGTCACCCACTCGATGCAGCGGGCGATGTTGTGGGCCATGTCGCTGGTGTTGAAATTCTGCCGGAGCACGCCGTTGTTCCAGAGGCGGATCTGCAGGCTCTGCGGGTCCTTGATCTCGTCGGCGGTCACGATCCAGGGCCCGATCGGGGCGAACGTGTCGCGCGACTTCATCTGGAAGAAGACGTTGCCGGGCGGTGGCAGGCCGCGAGCCGAGCCGTCGATGAAGTTCATGTAGCCGAAGATGTAGCCCATGGCGTCGGCGGCCTTCACGTTCGAGGCGCGCTTGCCGATCACAACGGCCACCTCGGCCTCGCCCTCGAACACCGAGGCCGGTGCGTCGGGCAGCACCATGGTGTCGCCGGGGCCGATGATGGCGCCCGGGGACTTGTGGAAGGCATTGATCGGGGCCGGCGCCTTGAGCGTGCCGTCCTCCATGTAGTTGACGGCCATGCAGTCGATGTTGCCCGGCCGCGGCAGGGGCGGACGCAGGCGCACGGAGGCGAGCGGCACGGGCTTGCCGGCGGCAGCCGCGGCCTCGAGCCTGGGGCGCAGGCTCGCGAAATCG
>JBFWQN010000510.1:0-4161 GCA_050249405.1 Hyphomicrobiaceae bacterium
GCACGAGAAGACGCGCGACATCGCGATCCTGAAGTCGCTCGGCTTCACGGAGGCGACGGTGCGCACCATCTTCTTCGTCGAGGCGATCCTGATCGGTCTCGCCGGCACGCTGGCCGGCTGGGCGCTCGGCTTCGTGCTGTGCCTGGCGCTCGGCAGCCTCGAGTTCAAGAGCCCGTTCATGGACGCGACGCGGCTGCCGCTCTTCTACACACCGCTGCACTACCTGATGGCGGGCGGCGTGGCGATGGCGGCCTCCGGCATCGCCGGCTATCTTCCCGCCCGCAAGGCCGCCCGTGTCCACCCTGTCGAGATCATCCGGGGGGCATCGTGAGCATGGAAGGGGCGTCACCCGCCCGCCCCCTCCTCGAGTTGCGCAGTGTCACCAAGACCATCGGCGACGGTGTGCCGACGACGCTCGTGGCGGACATCGATCTCGTCGTGCGCGCTGGCGAGTTCGTGGCGGTCACCGGGCCATCCGGCTCGGGCAAGAGCTCGCTCCTTTATCTGCTCGGGTTGCTCGACGTGCCGACCGCTGGCGAGGTGCTGGTCGAGGGGCGGCCGTCGAGCCGTCTCGGCGAGGCCGGGCGCGCAAGGATGCGGCTGGCGCTTCTCGGCTTCGTCTTCCAGTTCCATTTCCTGCTGCCGGAGTTCTCCGCGCTCGGGAACGTCATGCTGCCCATGCGAGCGCTCGGCCGGCTCGACGACGCCGCCATGCGCGAGCGGGCCGAGGGGCTGCTCCGCTCGCTCGGCCTCGAAGGTCATACGCACAAGCTGCCGAGCCAGATGTCGGGCGGCCAGCGCCAGCGCGTCGCCATCGCGCGGGCCCTCGCCAACGAGCCGCTGGTCATCCTCGCCGACGAGCCGACGGGAAACCTGGACACCCATTCGAGCGAGCAGGTGCTGGCCATCTTCCGCCGCCTCGTCGACGAGACTGGCCGCGCCATCGTGATGGTCACTCACGACATGGATCTGGCCGCCCGCGCCGACCGGCAGGTTCGCATCGTGGACGGGCGGGTGGTCGGATGAGCCGGTGCAACCAGCGACGTGATTGTCGTTGAGCCTGAAAGCTCCGCGTCACGTCATCCAAGGCCCGCGTCGAGGGTGGGTGTCCGCGACGGCGAGACTATTCTCCTGCGCCCTTGGCCTTCTCGCTCACGCCCGTGTGTACCAGCCACGCATCGACGATCGGTCCCCAGATCTGGCTGCCGGCCCTTCCGAAGAACAGGTTGTGCCCGTCGGTCTCGAAGTCCGCCAGGAGCTCGAAGCGCGCGCGTCCGCCGGCTCGCTCGTAAGCCTCGTGCATGCGGCGCGAGAGGCGCTCTGCGATCAAGCGATCATTTCTGGTGTAGACCCAGAGCGTCTCGGCACGCGTGGCCTGGCCGAGTACGCCCGCAGCCGCCACCAGTGCATCCGGCGAGCAGTTGCCGGCACTGTCACCCTGGGGCTGGCCAGCTCCGCGACCGCCGGCAAAATTGACGAAAGTGGCAATCCCATCCGGATTTCGGCTCGCCAGTGCGAGCGTGCCCCAACCGCCCGCAGATTGCCCGATGACGATCGCCGGGGCGCTCGAGACGAACGGCAGCGTGCGCAGATGGGCCAAAGCCGCCTCGATGTCGTCCGCCGTTGCCTGGCCGGCTCGCGAGAAGTCCGGGGAATTGCACTTTCCGTAGCTTTCAGCCCAGGCACCGCCGGTCTCGCCGAAGCCGCGACGCAACGGAAACGCCACTGTGAAGCCTCTGCTGGTGAAGAAGCGGGCGGCCTCCCCACAGCGCGGCGGGGCCCGTTGTAGCCGGTTAGCTGCAATCGGTGGCGAGCCATGGTTGATGACGACGAGGCGCGTCGGTCCCGCCAGGTGCGGGCGACAAATGCGGGTGAGCATGCCTCTCGGTGTGCCGTCGCGCGGGATGCGGATCAGCAGCTCGAGCGCGCCGGCATCAGCGACGGCCTCGACAGCGGCGGGCGATTGCGCGAGCCCCGGTCCGGCCACGGCGAGCATCGCCAGAGCGGCCGCCAGCACCCGGCGGATAAATGGCCTGCAATTGCGCATCCGAAATCCCGCGACTTTCCTGCAGCTGCTCAGGCTCTCGCATGCCGGTTGGCCGGCCGCTGCAGCCCCAGCCGCTCGCGCAACGTGCGACCCTCGCCATATTCGCGCTGCATCAGGCCGCGGCGCTGCAGCTCGGGGGCGAGCAGCGCGACGAAATCCTCGCAGCCGGCGGGCAGATGCGTCGGCGTGATGTTGAAGCCGTCGCAGGCCTCGCTCTCGAGCCAGTCCTGCATCACGTCCGCGATGTCCGCGGGTGTGCCGACGAGACAGAACCCGCCCTTGCCGGCCACCTCCTCGTAAAGCTGGCGAATCGTCGGCCGATGCCGCCGCACGTGCTCGATCAACCCGAGCGAGATGCTCTTGATGCCCTGCGCGGACTGATCGGGGATCGGCACCGGACTGTCGAGCGGGTGGCCCGAAAGATCGCCGAACGCGTTGGTCAGCCGGTTCAGCCCGACCAGCGGATCGAGCAGCGCCTGCAGCTGGTCGAGCTTGGCCTGCGCCTCGGCCCGCGTCGCGGCGACGACCGGGCGCACGGCGGGCAGGATTTTCAGCTGATCGGGCTCGCGGCCGTAGCGCGGCATCCGCCGCTTGATATCGGCATAGAAGGCCTGACCTTCGGCTTTCGTGCGATGGATGGCGTAGACGAGATCTGCGGTCGCGGCGGCCAGCTCACGTCCCGGCTCGGATGCGCCCGCCTGCACGATGACGGGATGTCCTTGCGGCGGGCGCGCCATGTTGAGCGGGCCCTTCACCTTGAAGAAGCGCCCTGCGTGGTCGAGCGCGTGCAGCTTCGCCTCGTCGAAGAAGCGCCCGCCCGCCTTGTCCAGCACGAGGGCATCGTCCTCCCAGCTGTCCCAGAGGCCCTTGACGACGTCCACGAACTCGGCGGCGCGGGCGTAGCGCGTGTCATAGTCGAGCTGCGCCTCGCGGCCGAAGTTGAGCGCCTCGGCCTCCGACCATGACGTCACCACGTTCCAGCCGGACCGGCCGTTGCTGATCCAGTCGAGCGTCGCAAACTTGCGGGCCAGGTTGTAGGGCTCGTTGTAGGTGGTGGACGCCGTCGTCACGAGGCCGATGTGCCTCGTCACGACGGCGAGCGCCGGGAGGAGCGTCATCGGCTCCATCTCGAACAGCTCGTAGCCCATGCGCGCGAGCGAGCCTGCAGGCACGTCGCGCTCGCGGATGCCGATGCCGTCGGCGAAGAAGACGAGGTCGCACTTGCCCTGCTCGGCCGCGACGGCGCTCCGTGCGTAGTGCTGGAAGCGCAGCGTACCGTCGGCCGGCACATCGGGATGCCGCCATGCCGCCGGATGGTAGCCCAACCCGCGGATCGACATCCCGATCAGCATTCGCCTGGGCATGGCAGCCTCGCTGCGCTTTCTGTGCCGACTATCGCGGGAAGGGCTCAAGCCCCGGCTTCGCCCCTTCCGGCAGCGCGGTGCGGGCCACGTTCAGCACCATGGCGATCAGCGTGTAGTAGCCGTTCAGCGCCGTCAGATCGATGATGCCCTGCTCACCGAACAACGTGAGCGCACGAGCATAGGTGGCGTCCGACACGGACTTGTTCTGGTGAAGCTCGATGGCGAAATCGTAGACCGCCGCCTCGTCGATCGACATGCTCTCCGGCCGCCGGCCGTCGGCGATGGCGTCCGCGATCTCGGGTCTGAGGCCGCCCTTCTCGGCGAGCGGCCGGTGGGCATGCCACTCGTAGCTCTGCGCCCACTGGCGTGCCGTGACGCAGATGGCGAGCTCGGAAAGCCGCGGCGGCAGCACGCTCTTGAAACGCAGGTAATCGCCCATCGCCTTGGCGCGCAGCATCACCTCGGGGCTGCGCAGCAGCGCCGCGAACGGCCCGCGCACGGCATAGCCGCGGCCCTCCGCGAACGCCTTGGCGGCGGCGGCCTGCTCCTCGCTCATTTTCTCCGGCGGAATGACCGGCATGCGCTCGCGTGACATCTGACCGTCCCTCGTTCTCTCGACGCCATCGCGCTTGCCTTCCCCGGAAAAAAGAGAGGGGCTTGGGGGAAACGTCCCCCAACGGGGCGCGTGGCTGGCCCCGCTCGCGATGCGACCTTACCGGTACTCAGGCTTGCGCTTTTCGAGGAAGGCCG
>JBFWQN010000511.1:0-4160 GCA_050249405.1 Hyphomicrobiaceae bacterium
ATGAGCTGGTCGTAGACGTCCTCGTCGTACTCGTGGATGGGCTTCACGAGGCCGTCGATGCCGGCGTTGTTGTGGACGCAGACGATGCGCCCGTAGGCCTCCAGAGCCGCCTTCACGTAGGCGGCCACGTCCGCGCTCTTGGTGACGTCGGCCTGCACCGAGATCGCCTCGCCGCCCTTCTGCTTGATGGCACCCGCTGCCGCGGCGGCGCCCGAGCCGTCGCGGTCGACGAGAACGACCTTGGCCCCGTAGCTCGCAAAGCCGAGGGCCGTTGCCCGGCCGATGCCGTTGGCCGCACCCGTTACGAGCGCGATCTTGCCTTTGAAATCCATGAGCGGCGTCCTCCGGTCGCTGGCGATGCTACCGCACAGGATGCTCTGCGCGGGCCCGCCTCGCAAGCCGGATGGGCTCTGACAGGCTCGGCTCGGCCGACCAGCTCCAGCCGGGCGGCGGTCGACCGGCATGTTCAACGCGGGCGGCGGCGGGTTTCAGCCGCGCACGTCGCCCTCGGCTTTCATCGACCTCACCGATGTGCGAAACGCTTCCAGCGTGCGCGCCACCTCCTCGGGCCCGTGCACGGCCGAGACCAGTCCGCCGGGCGCGCCCATGATGTCGACGCCATTCGTGATCAGGGCGATGCGTAGGCGATGCGCGAGGCTCGCGTCCTTGGCCCCCTTGAGGCCGGCAAAGCCCAGCTTCACCGGGTCGAATGTCGCCGGGTCGAGCGGGATGCCCTTGGGATTCTGGAAGATCTGGAACGTCGAGGCCTCGCCGTAGATGCCCCACGGCACGCCCTCCTCGGTCACGATGCGGCGCATGCCGTCACGGATCTCGGCCGCGGTGCGCTCCGCCTTGCCGCAGATATCCTCGCGCTCGATCAGGGACAGCGTTGCGATCGCCGCGGCAGCACAGAGCGGATTGGCATTGTAGGTGCCCTGGTGGCCGATCTTCTCGCGGCCCGCCGCCTTCGCCGCCGCGCTGTCCAGCTGGTCCACGATGTCCGCCCGGCCGGCCACCGCGCCGCCGGGCAGACCTCCGGCCACGATTTTCGCCAGCGCGCAGATGTCGGGCGTGATGCCGGTGCGCCCTTGCGCGCCACCCTTGGACCAGCGGAAGCCCGTCACCACCTCGTCGAGCATGAGGAGAACGCCGTGGTTCGCCGTCGCCGCTCTCAGTCTTTCGAGAAAGCCCGGCTTCAGTGGCACCTGCCCCCAGCCGGCGCCCGACGGCTCCAGCATCACACCCGCGATGTCGTCGCGGGAGTCGAGCAGCGCCTCGACCGGCTCGATCTCGTCGGCCGAGACGAGCACCGTCGCGTCGGCGATGCCGTCGAGCACGCCCGCAGGCGCCGAGCCGTCGAAGTGGCTGTTGGATCCGCCCGCAACCTGGTCGTGCCAGCCGTGGAAATGGCCGACGAAGCGCACGATGCGCGGCTTCCCCGTGAAGGCGCGCATCAGCCGGATCGCGAGATGCGTCGCCTCGGTGCCGGAGGCGGTGAACCGCACGCGCTGGGCGCATGGCACCAGCCGGTTGATCAGCTCCGCCCACTCCACCTCCAGCGCATGACAGGCGCCCCAGTGCGTGCCGCGCGAGATTTGCCGCGTCACCGCCTCCACCATCGCCGGATGCGCGTGGCCGAGGATCAGCGCGCCGTGCCCGCCGAAGTAGTCGACCAGCTTGCGGCCGTCGGCGTCCCACTTGCGCGGGCCGGCCGCCCGTTCGACATGGATCGGATAGGGCAGCAGCGTGCGGCTGTCGTGCGTGAGGCCCGCCGGCAGCACCTTCCGCGCCCTTCGGTCGAGCGCTGCCGAATGCGGCGTCGCCGCGCGGTAGGCGGCCTCGATGGCCGAGTTGGTGAGGGCGTCGTTGGCCATGGGGCGGGCTCCGTCGATTGGCTCGGGCACATGTCGAGATTCTATCCCTTCCACGTTGCCTTTCCATAAGCCTATCTTGTCCGGGGCGGACCGGGCACGGGAGCTTTCATGGTCAGGCTGGCGGATCTACCCGAGGTCGAGGCGCAGCACCTCCGTGACAAGCCGTGTCCACGCTTTGCGGGCAGCCCGCTGGTCGACGGACCGCCACTCCGCGAGCGACGCGTCGCGATCGTGACCACCGCTGGACTGCATCCGCGGGGGGCGGCAGCTTTCGCCCTCTCGGACACGGGATTTCGCGTCATTCCGGGTGACACGACGGGCCGCGATCTCGTGATGAGCCATACCTCGGTGAACTTCGACCGGACGGGGTTCCAGCAGGACCTCAATGTGGTCTTCCCCATCGACCGGCTGCGCGAGGCCGAGGCGCGGGGTGAGATCGCGAGCCTCGCGGCGCGTCATTACTCGCTGATGGGCGCGCTCTGGGAGCCGCACGAGATCGAGCCGACGGCGCGAGGCCTCGCGGGCCTGCTGAAGCAGGACCGAGTCGATGCCGTTCTTCTGGTGCCGGTTTGACCCAACTGTACCCGCGCGGTCTGCGCGACGGCACACTTCCTCGAGGACGAAGGCCTTCCGACGGTGACGATTGCGCTCGTACGCGAGCATGCCGAGCGCATGGTGCCACCGCGCGCGCTCTGGGTGTCGTTCCCGCTCGGCCGCCCGTTCGGCGCGCCCGACGATCCCGGCCTGCAGGCACGCGTTCTCGCCGCTGCGCTTGATCTGCTCGTCTCGGCGACGGCGCACGGCGCGCTAGTCGATTTTCCCGAGGATGCGCCTGCCATGTCCCTTGAGGAGATGGAAGGGCTGGTCTGCCCGGTTCCGCTGCCGCGGCCTGCCCGGAGCCACGGGACCGATCATATGACCGCTGTCGCTGCCGAGGTCGAGCAGCTGGCCTCTCTCGCGGCAGGGCGCAAGCGCTCGACGTACGGCATCAGCGGCCTAGCGCTCGAGGACGTCATCGCAGTTCTCGCGGCGCTGGCGGCGGGCCGGCCTGCGGCTGCGGCGCCGGGGCTGACGCTCGGCCAGACACTGCGCTTTGCCTCGGAGGACCTGAAGACTTGGTATCTGGAGGCGGTTGCCGGAAGCACGAGAGCCAAGGTTTCGCCCGAGCCTGCAGCCGATTGGTTCTGGGGCGAGACGGCGGCCGGTGCGCTACTCCTTGCTATTGCAGTCGCCGCCCGCAACCATGCCGATCCGGATGTGCGGCGGGTCGCCGAGCGAACGCTTGTGCCACGCACCCAGGCCCATCGATTGGCCAGTATGGGAGATGCCACGCGAGGGTCGGCCGACGCCAGACGAAGTAACGGAGGAAGCCCATGAAGCAAGCAGCAGCCAACAGCGCGGCGCGGATCGAGGTCGTTCCCACGGGCGCGTCGCTCGGGGCCGATGTGCGTGGTCTCGACATTTCTCAGGACATCGACGACGCGACCTTCGCCGCCGTCTACAAGGCCTGGAACGATCATCTCGTGCTGCGCTTCCGCGGCCAGAGCCTCGACGACGACCGGCTGGTCGCGTTCTCGCGTCGCTTCGGCGACCTCGACATGGCGCCGATCGGTGCCAAGGACAGCCCGTTCTCGCGTAACCGGCCGGAGATCGCGGTCATCTCGAACATCGTGGTCGAGGGCAAGGCGATCGGTGGCCTCGGCAACTCGGAGCTCGTCTGGCACCAGGACATGAGCTACAACGAGCTTCCCCCCAAGGCGAGCCTGCTCTACGGCGTCGAGACGCCCCCGGTCGGTGGCGAGACCTACTTCTACAACCTCTACAAGGCGTACGAGACGCTGCCCGACCGCTTGAAGCAGCGCATTGCCGGGCTGTCCTGCAAGCACGACGCGACGCGCAACTCGTCAGGCCAGTTGCGGCAGGGCTTCGACGAGCGCTACGCGAACCCCGACCGGCCGGGTGCGATCCATCCTCTCGTCGTGCGCCATCCCGAGACGGGCCGCTCGTCGCTCTATCTGGGTCGCCGGCCGAACGCATGGGTGGTCGGCCTGTCGGATGCTGACAGCGATGCCCTGCTCGACGAGCTGTGGGCCCACGTCGCGGCGACACCCTTCGTCTGGGCGCAGGAGTGGAAGCCGGGCGATCTCGTGATCTGGGACAACCGGTGCACGCTGCACAAGCGCAACCAGCTTGACCCGTCGCTTCGGCGGCTCATGCATCGCACTCAGGTGCGCGACAAGGCGCGGCCGGTCGCTGCGTGACCAGGAACCCGCCCTGCGGCGAAGG
>JBFWQN010000512.1:0-4159 GCA_050249405.1 Hyphomicrobiaceae bacterium
CAAGGGCGACGACGGGCTCTTCCATCAGGGATGGTTCGTGCAGTCGTTCATGGACCTGAAGGACGACCATGCCGAGGCCAAGGCACAGGGCAAGCGCTTCGCCGTGATCTTCGAGCAGCGAGGCTGCATCTATTGCACCAAGATGCACACGGAGGTGCTCTCTCAGCGCTATATCAACGACTACGTGCGCGAGAGCTTCTCGATCCTCCAGATCGACTTATGGGGCTCGCGCGAGGTGACCGACTTCGATGGCACCAAGGTCACCGAGAAAAAGCTCGCCGAGCGCTGGGGCGTGCTGTTCACGCCGACGATCGTGTTCTTCAAGGACGATCTCACGAGCCAGCCCGCCAAGTGGGGGCCACCCCTCGAGGTCGCGCGCCTGCCGCTCGGCTTCGGAGCCGCGACCTTCTACGACCTGTTCGTCTGGGTGAAGGCCGGCATCTACAAGACGGATCCGAGCTTCCAGCGTTTCCATATCGCGCGCATGGCCGAGCGCGAGGCTGCTACCCCTCAGCGCTAGACCGCGCAAACTCTCTCCCAGACGAGGACCAGATGCAGACAATCCCCAAGAGAAGGCTCGGCCGCACCGGCCTCGACGTATCGCTCCTCACCTTCGGTTGCGGGGCGGTGGGCGGGCTCATGACCAAGGGCGATCCGGCCGACCAGCTGGCGGCCGTGAAGCGTGCCCTGGCGCTGGGCGTAAACTTCTTCGACACGGCGCCGCTCTACGGCGACGGGGCCTCCGAGCGCAACGTCGGCCGTATTCTGCGCGAGCTGAAGCCCGACATCGTGCTCGGCACCAAGGTCAACATACCGCCCGAGGGGAAGTCGAACGTGGCCGCCGCCATCGCGCGCTCGATCGACGAAAGCCTGCAGCGCCTCGGGCGCGATCATGTCGACCTCCTGCAACTGCACAACTCGATCTCGACGGGGTCCAAGCCGCGCGACCTGCATCCCGACGTGGTGCTCGGCGAGGTGGCGCCGGCCTTCGAGCGCCTGAAGCAGGCGGGAAAGATCCGCTTCGCCGGGATCACGGCGATCGGCGATACGGCTGCCCTGCACCAAGTGGTCGATGCCAAGGCCTTCGATACGGCGCAGGTCGTCTACAACCTGTTGGCCCCGGCGGCCGGGCGATCCGTTCCGGCCGGCTATCCGGCCCAGGATTACGGCCGCCTCCTCGAGCGCGCCCAGGCGGCGGGCATGGGCACGATCGTCATCCGTGTGCTGGCAGGAGGCGCCCTCTCCGGCACCGAGGCACGCCATCCGCTCGGCATGGCGGTGGTGGCCCCGATCGGCTCGGGTGACGACTACGCGGCCGACGTCAAGCGGGCCCGCCAGCTCGACGCGGCGCTGGCAGGGGCAGGCGCCGCGGACACGGTGGAGCTCGCCATCCGCTACGTGGCGAGCCATCCGGCCGTCTCGACGCTGCAGGTGGGCATTGCCACCCCGGCGGAGTTCGAGGGGGCGGCGGCCGCTATTCTGAAAGGTCCACTGCCGGGGCAGGCGCTGGCCAGCATCGCAGCCCTGCAGGACGGTTTCGCGCGGAGCGCGTAGCCGGGCGACGCCCGCCGCATCACTCAGCCGTGCTGCTGGCGGGCATAGCTGCCGTCGATGCTTCGGAGCCACGACTCCAGCGACAGCGCCAGGGCCTCGACGTCGGCCCTGATACGCTCGATGGCATGGGCATCGGGCTCGCGCTGCTCCGCGATCCGCTGCGCCAACCGGGCGTGGGACTCGACGATGTCGGGCCATCCGGAGGACTGGAAGGGGGCCCCGCTCGATGCCACGGAGCGCACGCGCTCGGCCTCGATGCGCTCCCCGAGCGAGTCGAGCCGTGCCCTCAGGTCGTCCATTCCGCCGTTCGCAGCCATGTGCGTGTCCTCCCTGCGTAGCCGCTCCGGATCACCACCGTCTCGCGTGCGGAACCGGCTCCATGGCCCTCGCGTATGGTTTCCGAGCCTGTGGTCGCAGGAACTCGGCCGCGGGGCCGTGAGTTCGCATCAGCCCACGGATTTGCGACAATTTGTCCATTGCGCATGTGATTCGTGACAGAAGCGTCCGCGAGTGTTTACCATCTGTCAGCGTTCTGGTTTATGTATCGGTTATTTCTTGTAAATTTGAACCATCAGGTCTGGGAGTGTTAACCGAGTTGCTTCAGCGCGAATTAATCGCGCCGGGGTAGTGTGGCTCCAGGTCAGAGAGAGTGTACCGAGTATCATGACCGATCAGCAGTTCAGATCGCGCGCCCGCTATGTGATTGGCCCAGATGGCAGCCCGTTGACCGTGGCGGACCTTCCGCCCCGTGACACGAAGCGCTGGGTCATCCGCCGCAAGGCCGAGGTGGTGGCAGCCGTACGCGGCGGCCTCCTGAGCCTCGAGGAAGCTTGCGAGCGCTACAAGCTCACGGTGGACGAGTTCCTGTCCTGGCAGCGCTCGATCGACAAGCACGGCCTTGCCGGCCTGCGCGCGACGCGCATCCAGGATTACCGGAGCTAGTGGCGTCCGCCGCTGGCCGGGTTGAGCTCCGGCGTCAGCCGCGCCGTCTGGCGTCGCGCATCGCCGCCTCGGTCGAGGCTTCGGCGCGCTTCCTGATCTCGGCCCTGTAAGGGCTGGCGGGATAGCTGCCGAGGATGCGCAATTCCGTCGAGAAGAACGACAGCTCCTCGAGCGCGAGCCTGACCAGCCGGTCCGCCGGGTGGCCCTCGATGTCGGCGTAGAACATCGTCGCCACGAACTCGCCGTTGACCTGGTAGCTCTCGAGCTTGGTCATGTTGATGCCGTTGGTGGCGAAGCCGCCCATGGCCTTGTAGAGCGCCGCCGGCACGTTCCGCACATTGAAGATGAACGTGGTGATCACCGGCCCGTTGTCGGGCTCGGCGTCGTCCGGCTGCTTCGACAGGATCACGAAACGCGTGGTGTTGTGCTTCTCGTCGTCGACGTCCTCGGCGAGGATGTCGAGGCCGTAGATCTCGGCTGCCAGCCTCGGGGCGAGCGCCGCCTTGCTCTTGTCGCCCCATTCGGCAACCTGGCGCGCGGCGCCGGCCGTGTCGCCGGCCACGTGCGGCTTCAGCCCGTGCTGGCGGATGATCTTGCGCGACTGGCCCAGCGCGTGGACGTGGCTGTAGAGGTCGGTGATGTCCTCGAGCCGCGCGCCCTTGATGCCCATCAGCTGGTGGCGGATCGGCAGGAAATGCTCGCCCACGATATAGAGGCCCGAGTTCGGCAGCAGGTGGTGGATGTCGGCGACCCGCCCGGCCAGCGAGTTCTCGATCGGGATCATGGCGTAGGCCGCCTCGCCGGACTGCACGGCGCCGATGGCATCCTCGAACGTCGGGCAGGGCAGCGGCTCGAGCTCCGGATGCACCTGGCTGCAGGCCGTGTGCGAGTTGGCGCCCGGCTCGCCCTGGTAGGAGATGCGGGCCATCTGCGCGGTCGCGGCCGTCGCGGGCTTCGCCGCGGCGCCGGGAGCGTCCGCGCGGGTCTTGTGTCTGGGCATGGCTCGATCCTGGGACTGGCCGCGATCCCGGCTCGCACCGGCCGCCGGCCTCACTGGGGCGTGCCCGTCTCGTAGCCCACCCGCGCCCGACCGTCGACGGGCATGTTGTCCGGTGTGTCGCCGCTCGCCTCAGCCGAGACCGACGACCGAGCGCACGAACTCAAGTGCTGCGGCAAGCCAGCCGAGCTTGCCGGCGAGCCAGGCACTGCCGCCGCCACCAAGTAGCCAGCCCGCGGCCTTGCCCTTTTTCGAGAGCTTGCCGGTCACCAGCTTCTCCAGCCACTTGAAGGGGGCTGTCAGCGCCTTCTCGGTGATCACGCCAATTGACTTGAGGTTGGCCTTGGCGGCCTTTGCAGCCGCCTTGCTCAACACATCCCGCACTGGCTTTGCTGTCTCCCACGCCGCGAACGCGAGACGGCAGACCCCTTTCCAGACGTTGTTCGCGCTCTCGACAGCCGCGTCGTAGCGCTCCTTGAGCGCAGACTTGATCTTCTGCCCAAATTGGATGTCGTCCCGCCCGGCGGGCTGCTCGCGTCGCTCAGGGTCAGGCGGCGGTATGGGGAACGGGACCTCCAGCGTCTGCTCGACAGCCACCGGAATAGCCGCGTCGATGAATTCGGCTGCCTCCTCTGCGCGCGTCAGCTCGGCCGTCTCGCGTACGAA
>JBFWQN010000513.1:0-4125 GCA_050249405.1 Hyphomicrobiaceae bacterium
CCCGCCTGCGCGTGCGCGGCGTGCTGGGCTTGCGCGTCGCCGACGCCACGATCATGCCCACGCTGACATCCGGCAACACCACCGCGCCGTCGATCATGAACGGCGAGAAATGCGCCTCGATGGTGCTCGAGGCGGCCACGGCCTGACGCACTCCTTGTCATCGAACGCAGAGCGGCGGAGCACCGTGGTGCTCCGCCGCTCTCTGTCATCAGCAAGGGGTCCGGCGAGACCGGACCGAGGCGGCTACTCCTGCTGGCTCAACAGCGGTGTGATGCGGCGCACCGCGACGCGCCGGTTCGCCCGCTCCGGGCCTTCGGTCGGCACCTTGAGGTATTGCTCGCCGTAGCCTTGCGTGACGAGGTTCTCGACCGGCACGCCGAAGTGCTCGACGAGAACGCGGGCGACGGCCTCGGCGCGCCGGTCCGAGAGACTGGCGTTGTCCTCGTTCGGGCCGACGGCGTCGGTATGGCCCTCGATCAGGAACACCTCGGCCGGGTTTGCCTCGATCGCCCTGCTGATGCCGCGCGCGATGCGCTCGAGCTTGCCGAACTGCTCGGGTGTGATCTCGAACGAGCCGGTCTCGAACGTGATGTTGTCGAGGTCGACCCGGCGCACCCGGTCGCGCAGCGAGGAGCTGTAGCGGATCTCGTCGAGCGAGTAGGACCGCTCCAGCCGCTCGACCGGTGGCGCCGTCAGCGCCTCGTAGACGTCGTCGTCGGAGGCCGAGACGTAGTCGACGACATACTTCTCGCGCGGGAGGGCGTGCGACGGTCGAGGCAGCGACACGATCACGGCCGTCGCGAGCGCAGCGGCGCCCACGCCGATGGCGACGTTGCGCAGGAAGCGGCGATTGTCGACCAGCGTGATCTCGCGTCCACCCGGATCACGCCGGAAGCGGCGCATCAAACGGCCGCTGCCGTCGACCTCGGTGACCACGCGCGCTCCGTCGCGGCGCACGAACACGGTCTCCGTGACGCCGTCCTGGCGGCGTTGAGACCTGGCGCCGGGCACGAAGCTCTGCACGACGTTGGTCTCGTTCCGTGTCACGAACACGCGGTCGTTCTGACGGACGATGGTGCGATTGCCGGGCTCCTGGATGACCGTCTGGCCGCCGGGACCCTCGGTGCGCACCCGGCCCTGCCGGACCTGATCGATATTGCGTGGGCCTTGCGCATTGACGGCCGGCGGCGGCACGCCAGGACCACCGGGCGGTATGAAGCCAGCTCGAGGTTGAGCAAGCGGTGCGCCGGGCGGCTGTCCGGGCAGGCGCGGGGCCGCTTGGCCCGGTGGCGGCAGGAAGCCCGTGCTCGGCGGAATACCGGGACGGCCGGTGGGAGACGGCAAGCCGGTGGCCGATTGCCCCGTTGCTGCCGGAATGCCCGCCGGGCCCGCCGCGCCCTGATCGGTCGGAGCGCCCGGGCGACCGGCGCGCTGTCCTCGCTGGCCGCCGCCCTGCTGCAATACGGGCGCGCCCGCCGGTCCGGTCGAGGCCGCATTCGGAGCGCCTTGCCGCTTGAATGCCGCGCTGCCCGCCTGGCCTCCTGTCTGGCCTGCGGTGCCCGCCTGGCCTGCGGTGCCCCCCCGACCTGCGTTGCCTGGCTGACCCGCGTTGCCGGCCTGGCCTGCACGCGAGCGGCCATCGCCGGGAACGATCGGCCGGCCCGGAGGCGTACCCACATTAGGTGGCGTTCCTGCCACGGGCGGCGGCGTCCCACGCGAGATAGGTGGTCCCGGCGGATTGTTGCGAATGGCGGCTCTTCCGGGGTCGAAGCCCGGTGGCGGCTGGTTGGTGCGGGCGCGCGGATCGGCGCCACCGCGCGGGTCGGCTCCGCTGCGCTGCACGGGGGGACCCGACGGACGAGGTGGCGGCACCGGCGTGGGTGTTGCCTGCCGCCTTAGAGGATCGCCCTGCGGCCGTGGTGGCGGCACCACCTGGCGGCTTCCGGGCTGTGGATTCGAGTGGCCGGCCTGGGGCGGCGGTGCGCCTCTCGGCCCGCCTCCGGGCACGCCACCCGGCTGCCCCCTCGGCTGGCTGCCGGGCTGCTGCCCTTGTAGCCGCTGCTTCTGCCGCTCCTTCTCTTTCGCCGGATCGAGCGGCGGCGCTTGAGCCGCTGCGCCCGTCATCCCCAGCAGCGAGCCGACCAGCGCGCTCGACACGGCGATGCGCAGCCTTCGGCGCGCGCGCGTTCGCGGGTTGCCGTTCGACGACATGATCTCACTCCGAGCCTTGGATTTCTGTCCGCAAAAGATTCGCATTCCCGCCAGTTTACATAGCTAGTGACAACCGCAATGGCGCAATTGAGGCATGGGCGTGCTGCTTGTTGATAATCGCGGTCGCGGGCGCCAGCATACGCCCGTCCGGCGCATCGGATGGCAGGATCGGAGGGGGCGAGATGAGCACCTGGAACGGAAAGATGCACCTCGCACAGTTTCTGGTGCACGGGCCGACGTTCCATTCCCTCGCCATGTGGCGGCATCCGCTGACAGCCGCTGCTGGCTACGACTGGACCCGGCCCGATCTCTGGCAGCACATCGCACGGGTGTGCGAGCGCGGCCTCTTCGACATGGCCTTCTTCGCGGACCTCAATTACATCTCGGACACCTATCGGCACTCGCTCGACCCGGCGCTGCGCTACGCCACCCAGGCGCCCGAGCACGATCCCATCCCGCTGCTCTCCTACATGGCGGCGGTGACGTCGCACCTCGGCCTCGCCTCCACCTTCTCGACGAGCCAGCACCACCCGTTCTATGCCGCACGCATGTGGGGGACGCTCGATCATCTCACCGGCGGGCGTGCGGGCTGGAACGTCGTCACGTCGATCAATCACAACCAGGACGCCAACTTCGGTGCCGAGCGGCCCGATGCCGACCACCGCTACGATCGCGCGCATGAGTTCATGGAGGTGTGCCGCAAGCTGTGGTCGAGCTGGGACGAGGACGCCGTCGTCATGGACCGGGAGGCGCCCCGCTTCGCCGACGCCGGCAAGGTGCACCGCATCGAGCACGAGGGGCGCTTCTTCAAGTCGCGGGGGCCGCTCAACGTGATCCGCTCGCGCCACGGCGGCCCGGCAATCCTTCAGGCGGGTGTCTCGCCGAAGGGGCAGGATTTCGCGGCGAAGTATGCCGACGCCATTTTTGCGATACAGCCGCGCGCGGAGGACGCCAAAGCCTACTACGACAGCGTCAAGGGCCACATGGCGAGGATCGGCCGCGATCCGCGAAGCTGCAAGATGCTGTTCGGCATGCAGCCCATCATCGGCGCCACCGAGAGCGAGGCGCGCGACAAGCAGGCCGAGCACAACGCGCTCGTGCCGGTCGAGGGCGGCATGGCGATCCTGTCGGCGCATCTCGACTACGACCTCTCGCGCTTCGAGCCTGGCACCGTGCTCGCGGGCGGCAAGGAGCCGCAACTGCAGCGGCTCTCGACCCGTTACCGCGACAGGGACGGCCGCCCGATGCCGATGGAGGAGGTGGCGCAGCGGCACGGGCAGAGCGTCGGCCTGCCGCAATTCGTCGGCACGCCCAAGAGCCTCGCCGACCAGATGGAGGCGTTCATGACCCACGTCGGCGGCGACGGCTTCATGATCACCCCCGTCCATTGCCCGGGTGCCATCGAGGAGTTCGTCGAGCAGGTCGTGCCCGAGCTGCAGCGTCGCGGGCTGATGCGCACAGCCTACGCCGGCAGCACCCTGAAAGCGCATCTCGCCCAATACGACTCCTGAAGCTATCCTCGTCGCGCCACGGGCGAGCGGTCCGCGAGAGACACGCCGCCTTGGGAGGCGAACGGAGGAAACGCATGCGATTTGCTTCAGGCCTGGCGGCAGCGGCCGCCACCGCCCTCGGTCTATCCACACTGCCCGCCGTGGCGCAGAAGCACGGCGGCACGCTGCAGGTCTACATCAGCGCCAACCCATCCAGCATGTCGATCCTGGAGGAGGTGAGCTTCACCACGGTGATGGCCGCCGGTGGCGTGTTCAGCGGGCTCGTCCAGTTCGATCCGCAGAAGCCGCTCGGCGCCCTCGAGACCGTCGTGCCGGAGCTGGCAGAAAGCTGGGCCTGGGACGACACGGGCACAAAGCTCACGTTCAAGCTCAACCAGGGCGTCAAGTGGCACGACGGCAAGCC
>JBFWQN010000514.1:0-4094 GCA_050249405.1 Hyphomicrobiaceae bacterium
AGAGGCCGGGAATGGCACAAACCCAGCAGAAACTGCCGTTGTACAGCAGGACCGCCTCGGCGGCTGGTTCCTCCGTCGACAGAGACAATGAGCTCAAATCGATCATAGAGACCGTGATTGCCGTGGTGTTTGCCGTGAAGGTCGATCAGCTGCAATCCAGCTCCCGGGGCCGCGCCAAGATCGCGCTCGCACGGCAAGTCGCCATGTATCTCGCGCACTGTGCTTTCTCGCTGTCCCATTCGGAGGTCGGGCGCATCTACAATCGCGACCGGACGACGGTCGGCCACGCCTGCGCCCTCGTCGAGGATCGACGCGACGACCCCGTGTTCGATCGCACGCTCGCCAATATCGAGGAGATCGTCGTTCGAGTCGGGCGCATCTCGGGCGTGGTCAGGGAGGGCGCCCGATGACAGGGCTCGCCAAGCGGGGACGCCGCGCGGGCGAGGGGCTCGCGGGGGTGATCGAGCTTCTCGCAGCTCTGGCTGTCCGCGGCGCATATGTCCGGCCGGAGGACGCAGGCAGTGGTCGCCACTCGGTGCCGGTGCATGGCCGGTCAGCCGGTCAGCCGGCGGCTTTCGCGGCCGATCGGGTCCGGGAAGCGAGCAATCGGGGCTGGATCGCACCTGACGCGACGACCGGCTGCCTGACGCTCACGGTCGCCGGGCGCGAGGCGTTGCGCCGGGCCCGATCCGAGCTCGTCTCGCGACGCGCACTTGCCGGAACGGCGTCCGCCCAAGTCTGCCCCGACAGAGCCGTGCCGGGGTATAATCTGGCCGAGAGCCCGATCTCCTGGCTCGCCAGTCGCAAGGACGCCAACGGACAACCGATGCTCACCGAGGCGCAAGTCGCCGCAGGTGAGCGGCTTCGCTCCGACATGACGTTCGCAGCGCTGGTGCCGCGCGTGACGATGAGCTGGTCAGGCATGCCGACCTCCGGCAACGGCGGCGGCTCGGGACCGGGCAGCCGCGATCTGGCCGACAACGTCATCGCGGCCCGGGCGCGTGTGACGGCGGCGCTGGTCGCCGTGGGCCCGGAATTCGCAGACATCCTGATCGACGTGTGCGGACATCTTCGCGGCCTCGAGGATATCGCGAGGGCGGAGGGCTGGCCGCGCCGGGCCGCACGGCTGATCCTGCAACGGGGCCTGAGTGCGCTCGCACGGCACTACGGTCTCGAGCGGTCCCCGGACGTGGGGGAGACCATTGCCCGGCGGCTCAGGCACTGGGGAACCGAGGACTTCCGCCCGGCGCTGGCACCGAGGTCCGCCAATCAGGAGGCTTGAGCGAGGGCGGCCTCGGCATCGGCTCTGACGCGAGCGACCATGGAGGCAAAGCCGTTCGAGCGCTGCGGCGTAAGATGCTCGGCGAGACCGAGCTCGGCGAAGGCGCCGTGGGCGTCCACATCGAGGATGCGTCGCGCGGGCTGGTCGGCATAAAGCGCGAGGAGCACGGCGATAAGCCCCTTCACGATGTGGGCGTCGCTGTCGCCCTCGATGGCGAGTTGCGGACCGGCGTCACCAGATGCGACGCGGGTCGCCAGCCAGACCTGGCTCGCACAGCCGCGCACCTTGTTGGCGTCCGTCCGCTCGCTCTCGGGAAAAGGCGCGAGCGCGCGGCCGAGCTCGATCAGGTAGCGGTAGCGGTCCTCCCAATCGTCGAGCATCTCGAAGTCGGAGCGGATGGCGGCGAAGGACGCGGTCATGGCTGGTCCGGGTGAGAAACGGTGCTGACCGTCACTTGGCGCGAACCGGCGCCGAGCACAAGGGGCCGGAGGCCGCGGACCTTCGCGCTCCGGCTACTCGTGGCGAAGCGCCTCGATCGGATCGAGCCGCGCCGCATGGCGGGCCGGGAACGATCCGAACACGACGCCGACCACAGCCGAGAACAGGAATGCGACGAGCACGATCCACGGGTCGATCGAGAAGGGAACACCGAGCCCCCGCGTCGTGCCCCAGGCGAGGCCGAGGCCGAGGACGATGCCTATGAGGCCGCCGAGCAGCGACAGCACCATCGCCTCGATCAGGAACTGCATCAGCACCTGGCGCTCCAGAGCGCCGATGGCGAGGCGGATGCCGATCTCCCGTGTCCGCTCGGTGACCGAGACGAGCATGATGTTCATGATGCCGATGCCACCCACCAGGAGACTGACGGCAGCCACGCCAGCGAGAAGGCCGGTCAGCGTCGCGGTGGTGCCGGCCTGCGTCTGCGCGATCTGGGTCATGTCGCGCACCGTGAAATCGTCCTCCTTGCCGCGCCCGATGTTGCGCCGCTCGCGGAGCAGCCACTCGAGGTCCGCCTGGACCTTGGCGGTATCGATGCCATCGGCCGCCGAGACCATGACGCGGCGGATCTCGGTATTGCCGGCGAGGCGGCGTTGGAAGGCCCTGAGCGGCAGCACCACGGTATCGTCCTGGTCGGTGCCGAAGCTCGACTGCCCTTTCGGCGACAGGAGGCCGATCACCTCGCACGAGACGTTGCCGAGCCGGATCATGCGTCCGATGGGGTCCTCTCTGCCGAACAGCTTCTCGCGGACGGTCTGCCCGACGATGCACGCGGTCCGTCCCCCGCGCTCCTCGCTGTCGAGGAACAGCCGTCCCGCGGCGAGCGGCCAATCCTGGGTGACGAAATAGGCATTCTCGGTGCCCGTGACGACCGTGGTGCGGCTCTCGGTGCCGGCGACGACCGTCGCGGACCTCTGCGCGATGGGAGCGATGGCCTTGGCACCGCGCAGCTCGCGTCGCATGGCCTCGACGTCGCGCTGATTGAACGCCTTCGCGTCGGAGCTGGCGCGCCCCGGCCCGAACTGGCCAGGATTGACCGACAGCAGGTTGGCACCGAGCTTGGCGAGATCCGCCTTGACCTTCTCCGTCGTGCCATTGCCGATCGTCACCATGGCAATCACGGCCGCGACGCCGATGACGATGCCGAGCATCGTCAGGAACGAGCGGAGCGCATTGCGCCGGATCGCCTTCAGCGCCAGCTTGATGGCTTCCATCAGCATCAGGCGGCCTCGCGGTTCAGGATATCGCTTTCGATGCGGCCATCCACGAAACGGACGACTCGCCGCGCGTAGGCGGCGATGTCGCTCTCGTGGGTGACCATGACCACGGTGATGCCGCGCTCGCGGTTGAGTGCCGTGACGAGGTCCATGATCTCGCGGCTCGTGCGCGTGTCGAGATTGCCGGTCGGCTCGTCGGCGAGTAGCACCACCGGATCGGTGACGATGGCTCGCGCGATGGCGACGCGCTGCTGCTGGCCGCCGGACAACTCGCTCGCGGTGTGATGCTCGCGGCCGGCGAGGCCGACCTGGGCCAGGGCGCGACGTGCCCGCTCGCGCCGATCGCCGGCCGGAATGCCGCGATAGACCAGCGGCAGCTCGACATTCTCCAGGGCCGTCGTCCGCGGCAACAGGTTGAACCCTTGAAAGACGAAGCCCAGGAAGTTGCGGCGAACGAGCGCCCGCTCATTGCGGCCGAGGCGGCCGACGTCCACGCCTTCGAGGCGGTAGGTGCCCGAGCTCGGCGTATCGAGGCAGCCGAGCATGTTCATCGCGGTCGACTTGCCGGAGCCGGACGGCCCCATGATGGCGACGAAATCGCCTTCCTCGATGGTGAGATCGACTTTCGCCAGGGCGTGGACGGTCGCTTCCCCGTGGCCATAGACCTTGCTCACGCCTCTCAGCTCGATCAGGGGGGCTCCTGCCCGCCTTGCCGCGTCCGGCTGGGCCATGACTTGTGCCCTCACTTGCCCGCGCGGGCCTGATCGACGATCACGGCGGCGCCCGCCTCGAGCGCGCCCGAGGCGACGACCGTCCGGCGCCCGTCGCTCGCCCCCGTCACGACCTTGACGGCTGCCGGGGTGCCATTTCTCAAAGCGAACACGGTCTGTCCGCCCGATTCATCGCGTTTGGCCGACGGCCGGAATGGCGGACCGGGCAGCAGGCGCTGCAGGAAGCTGCGCCGGTCCTGGCCCTGGCTCTCGGCCACCGGTCGATAGCGAAGCGCCGAGTTGGGAACCAGCAGAGCATCGGCAATCTCGGTCACGCGGATCTCAGCCGTCGCCGTCATGCCCGGGCGCAAGAGCAACTCGGTGTTA
>JBFWQN010000515.1:0-4094 GCA_050249405.1 Hyphomicrobiaceae bacterium
GGTCCGCGCCAAGGTCTGCGCCGACCGCCTGCTCTCCGACGAGGCGACCAGGCGGCAGGTCCTGTTCGAGCTCGTCAGCCTCGCCAACGGCCCGCCCGATCCCAAGGTCAAGCCGAAGCTGCAGGAGGCGCTCGAGCGCCATGCGCCGGCCCTCGCGCGGCGAGCGACGGCCAATCCGATGATCCGCGCCAGCGCCCTCCTGCCGGTCGCCCGCTTCGGCATCCGGGAGGAGATGAAGCAGCGCTTCGGCCTCGCCTGGCGCGAGGAGGTGCGCGGCGTTACGACAACGCTGGACGTCGCGCGGAACCTGGCCTTCGGCAATCGCGTCGAGGCGGAGCTACAGCGCCTCGACCGGCAGCACCAGGGCCGCCTCAACGCGGGCTTCGCGCTCGACCCGGCCCGGGCCACTGCCGATCGCGGCGGGACGCGCTCCCCCAACATCTCCGTGGTCGCGGCCAACGCGAAAGGCGAGATCGTTCGCTACTGGGAGGCTGGCCAGACGGCTGCCTATTTCGGCTCGCCTGCGGCCCGCGATGCCGCCACGGGGCACTACGATCCGGCCCGCGAGCCGCGCCGCATCGCCTCCACGGGCAAGATGATCACGGCCATCGCCGCGGGCAACACGGGGCGCGACACGCCCGGCTCTCTCTATCTCGATGCGATGGCTCCGGCCCGCGGGCTCGAGACCTGCGCCAAGGGTGATGGCACGCTGAGGCAGGGCCGGCGGGCGATCGTCGCGTTCGCCTGCTCCATCGGCCCCGCCGTCGAATGGCGGGGAGCGACCATCGGCCAGGAGCGCATCCGTCGCCTGATCGACGGCTTCGGCTTCGCCATGCCACCGCCTGCTGCCGACGGCGCCGAGACGCCGCCCTCGACGGCCGTCGCGCGAGGCCTCGTCTCAGGCTCGCCA
Source organism: Hyphomicrobiaceae bacterium (assembly GCA_050249405.1). Lineage (GTDB taxonomy): Bacteria > Pseudomonadota > Alphaproteobacteria > Rhizobiales > Hyphomicrobiaceae. The sequence continues at coordinate 911 of JBFWQN010000515.1, forward strand.
CGTCGCGTGCATCACATGGTGGCGACCATTCTTGCGGCCATGACCGGCCGGGCCGCACGCCCCGTCTCGCCCCCGTCGCTGGTCAAGTCGTGGGACCTGAACAGCCGTCGCACGGTGCCGGCAGCCGAGGGCGCCATCGTGCCTGCCTCGTTGATCCGCCCCCATGCGGTGCCGTTTCTGCGCTCGGTCCTCTCGGCGCCGCTCTGCTACGAGGCGAACGGAGCACCGCACGGCACTCTGAAGGCACTGCGGTCTTGGTGCGCTAGCCGTCGAGCCGGCGTGACGCTGCACTTCGCCAAGACGGGAACGGATACCAACCTCGATCCCAATCAGACCGTCGAGACCTGGATCGCGGGCGGCATCCGCTTCGAGACGGGAGCGGCCTACTCGTATGTGGTGCAGATCGGCACCGGCTCGACAGAGCAGCCGTTCGCCAACCGGCTCAACGCCGGCGCGCTGCTGGCTCCATTGGTCGAGGCGCTGCTCACGGACCTGGAGGCGGAGGGGCGGGAAGGCGGCACGCGGACGGCACGGGCGACGGCACGGTAGGATCGATCCGCCCGATCGGAGATCATCCCCCCGCCGTGACGGGCTTTCCGAGCTTGTGCGGGTTGTTCATCAGGAAGAGCACCGGGATGCAGCAGGCGATGACGATGGCCAGCAGCTGGAAATCGGAGATGTAGGCCAACAGCTTTGCCTGCTTCGTCACCGTGCGCTCGAGGGCCGCCAGTCCGAAGATGTCCGTGAAGCTCCAGGGCGACGGCAGCGTGACGTGGTGGAAGATGCCGTTGTCGGGGCGCACGGTGGCGGCCAGCGTCGACTGGTTGGTCTGGCTCGCATACGCGAGGTAGGTCGAGAAGATGGCGACGCCGAAGCCCCGCCCGATGTTGTTGAGCAGCGCATAGAAGGCCGTGCCGGCATCGCGCTGCTCCGGCGACATGGTGGTGAAGGCGACCGAGTTGAGCGGCAGCATGAAGGTGCCGAAGGCGAGACCCTGGATGAAGTTGTTCACCATCAGGGTCGTCCGGTCGATGTCCTCGGTGAAGGTCGAGAGCTGCCACATGGTGATGGCGATGGTCGCCATGGCGATGCCCATCACCTTGCGCGGGTCGAAGCGGCGGATGAAATAGACCGCGAAGAACGACGCCATCATGGTGCCGGCCCCGCGTGGCGCCATGAAGAGGCCGCTGTCGAGCACGGTATAGCCGCCGATCTCCTGCACGAACGGCGGCAGCAGAACGAGGCTCCCGAACAGCAGCACACCAAAGAGGGTGCGCAGCACCGTGCCGCCCAGGTAGTTGCGGTCGCTGAAAATGGCCGTATCGATGAAGGGCTGCTCCGAGGTCAGCGCATTGACCATGAACATCCAGAACGAGGCGACGCCGACCAGCGCGCACGCGACGATCACGGGCGAGTCGAGCCAGTCGAGCCGCTGGCCGCGGTCCAGGATGAATTGCAGCGCCGCGATCGAGACGCCGAGCGTGACGAAGCCGAAATAGTTGAATTTGCGAGCCTTGCGCCGGCTGCCGACCTCGGGGACGAGGAACGCGACCATCGTGAAGGCCAGGAGCCCCAGGGGCACGTTCAGGTAGAAGGCCCAGCGCCAGTTGTAGAACTCGGCGACGTAGCCGCCGATCGTCGGCCCGAACACCGGGCCGAACATCATGCCGACCCCCCAATAGGACATGGCGACGTTGTAGTTCGACGGCGGATAGAGCGACAGCAGCCACGACATGGCGAGCGGCAGCAGGGCGGCACCGAAAATTCCCTGCATCGCCCGCCAGAGCATGATCTCCTCGAGCGAATGCGACAGGCCGGACAGCAGTGCGAACGTCGTGAAGCCGAGGATGGCGATCAGGATGAGCGGCTTGCGCCCGTATCGTGCCCCGAGCACGCCCCACAGCGGCGTCATGACCGAGAGCGTGACGAGATAGGACGTCAGCACCCAGGAGATCTGATCCTGCGTCGCCGACAGCTCGCCCTGCATCTGGCGCAGCGCGATCGAGACGATGGTCGTGTCGAACACCTGGATCAGAGGCGCCAGGATGAGCGCGATCGTCACCATCTTCAGCCGCAGCCCCTCGATCGGCGCGGCTGCGACCGCGGCCGGCTGCGCTGTCGCTGCCGCCGCGCTCATGGCGCAGCCTTGGCGGCCCAGCCGACGAGGCCGCGCGCCCACCTCGGCACCTCCCGCTTGTGGCCGGTGTCGATGTCGACGACCACGCTCATGCCGGCCCGCAGCGGCGGAGCGCCGGGCATCGGCTGCAGGCGCACTCGCACCGGCAGCCGCTGCACCACCTTCACCCAATTGCCTGTGGCGTTCTGAGGCGGAAGGATCGCGAACTCGGCGCCGGTCGCGCCGCTGATGCTGACGACCTTCCCGGTCCACGAAAGGTCGGGGTAGGTGTCGACATGGACAGTCGCGGCCTGCCCCACCTTGACGAAGGTCAGCTCCGTCTCCTTGAAGTTCGCCTGCACCCAGATGTCCTCGGTGCCGACCAGGCTGAACACGGTGCTGCCGACCCCCACGTACTCACCAACCTGCAGGTCGAAGTTGGTGACGACGCCGGAGGCGGGCGCCTTCACGACCGTGCGCTCGAGATCGACCTTGGCACGGTCGCGCGCGGCCGTCCGCTCGCGCACGAGCGGGTGCATCCCGGTCGGGATGTCGGGGTCGCCCGCCAGCTGGGCCAGCGCCCGCTGCATCTTCTGGTTTGCAACGGTGACGCGCGTGCGCGCCGCATCCGCGTTGCTGTCCGCCTCCTCGAACACGAAGGCCCGTCCGACGCCCTTGCTGGCCAGCTGCCGCTGGCGCGAACGCTGCGCCTCGTAGAACTGGACGCGGTCGACGGCCTCCTTCATCTCCAGCTTGGCCTTGAGATACTCGGCGCGCATGGCCTCGACGCGGGCCTTGGTCTGGTCGAGCTCGGCCTCCGCGCGCTCGAGCGCCAGCCGGAACGTCACCGGATCGATGCGGAACAGCACAGCCCCTCGCTCGACGGCATCGTCGGTCTGCACCATCACCTCGATGACGCGCCCGGCCACGTCGGTGCTGACTGCGATCTTGTCGGCCTTGACGTAGGCGTTGTCGGTCGTCATGACGCGGCCGCCCGTCAGGTAGAGGTAGCTACCGGTGCCCGCGGCGAGCAGCGGACCGACGAGCGCCACCAGCACGGTCGCCATG
>JBFWQN010000516.1:0-4082 GCA_050249405.1 Hyphomicrobiaceae bacterium
GCTTCGAGGTAGGCGACCAGCTCTCGTTCGCGGCGGGCTACAGCGGGCAGGTGTCGGGCCAGCAACTGACGCTCAACGGCATCTCCGGCGCCTACCTCTCGCACGCCAGCGGCTGGGCACTCTGGATGCCCTACGCCCTGTGGACAAGCGTGCAGGGGCAGGTGGCGTTCGGCTGAGCGGGCTGAGCGGCGCAACAAGCGTGCATCGGCCATTGCGCCGAGCGGGCCGCGTGTCAGGATAGAGCCGCCCGCCACGCCTTCAGCCGTGCGGGCGCCGCATGACCGTGTGCGAGGTGCCCATGACCGCCCAAGCCCTGCTCGACGCTCGCGACCTGCTGGTGCGGCACCGCGCCGACTACGACACGGCCTATCGCGAGTTCCGCTGGCCGAGGCTCGACCGCTTCAACTGGGCACTCGACTGGTTCGACGCCGTGCTGGCACGCGGACCATCGGCCACACAGACCGCGCTGCACATCGTCGGCAACGATGCGGCGCGGCTGACCTTCGCCGAGCTTTCCGAGCGATCGAGCCGGCTCGCTGGCGGGTTGGCCGGGCTCGGCGTCAAGCGCGGCGACCGTATTCTCGTCATGCTCGGCAACGTGGCGCCGCTGTGGGAGACCATGCTCGCCGCGATGAAGCTCGGAGCCGTGGTGATCCCCGCGACCACCCTGCTGGCGCCGGCCGATCTCGCCGACCGCGTGGCGCGCGGCCATGTCCGCCACCTCGTGATCGGCGCCGCCGACGCCCCGAAGCTCGCAGGCCTCGCCGAGGGCGTGACGCGGATCGCGGTGGGCGAGCCCCCTGGTCCGGAATGGCATCGCTTCGAGGATCTCTTCACCGGTGCACCCGACTATAGCCCCGAGGGCGTCACCGACGCGGGCGATCCGCTGCTCCTCTACTTCACCTCGGGCACCACGGCCCGGCCGAAGCTCGTGTTGCACAGCCATAGAAGCTACGCCGCCGGCCACCTCTCCGGCATGTACTGGATCGGCCTCAAGCCGGGCGACGTGCACCTCAACATCTCCTCCCCCGGCTGGGCCAAGCATGCCTGGAGCTCGGTTTTCATCCCATGGATCGCGGAGGCAACGGCGTTCGTCCTCAACCAACCGCGCTTTTCCGCTCGCGTGCTGCTCGATGCCGTGACGGAGCACGGGGTGACGACGCTTTGCGCCCCTCCGACCGTGTGGCGCATGGTGATCCAGGAGGACATGCCGCGGTGGCGAACGCGCCTGCGCGAGGTGCTGAGCGCCGGGGAGCCGCTGAATCCGGAGGTGATCGAGCAGGTGCGCGCCGCCTGGGGCCTCACCATCCGCGACGGCTACGGCCAGACCGAGACCACGCTTCAGATCGGCAACTCGCCGGGCATGGCGGTCAAGCCCGGCTCGATGGGCAAGCCCATGCCCGGATACCGCATCGAGCTGCTGGCGCCGGAAGGCCGCAACGCCGACGAGGGCGAGATCGCCATCTCCCTGGCCGACCCGCCGCCGGCCCTCATGCGCGGCTATCAGCGCGACGACGGCGGCATCGAGCCGCTCGCGGGCGACCACTACCGCACCGGCGACGTCGCCGCCCGCGATGCCGACGGCTACTTCACCTACGTCGGCCGAGCCGACGACGTGTTCAAGGCTTCCGACTATCGCATCTCGCCATTCGAGCTCGAAAGCGTGCTCATCGAGCACGAGGCGGTGGCCGAGGCCGCGGTCGTGCCGGCACCCGATGCCGTCCGTACCGCCGTGCCGAAAGCCTTCGTCGCACTGGCTCCCGGCCACCAGCCCACGCGCGAGACGGCGCTTGCCATACTCCAGCATTGCCGTGCCCGGCTCGCACCCTACAAGCGCATCCGGCGGATCGAGTTCTACGAGCTTCCGAAGACCATCTCGGGCAAGATCCGTCGTGTGGAATTGCGCCAGCGCGAGGAGAAGGCCTTCCGCGACGGCACGCCGCCGGCGGCCGAGTTTCGCGAGCAGGATTTTCCCGAGCTCACGTAAGCAAGCCATGCGGGCGGAAAAGCTGGAGCCGAAAGAACGGGCGGTAACAGGAGATACACTTTCTTCGTGAGCTGCAGGCTAAGCTCGCGGCTCATATCACCAGCCGCGGGCCGCCATGCAGTTTCCGTTGCACATCGGGTTCAAGCTATTGACGCTCGACCCCCAGATGCACGTACGCGACACGCGCGGCGTCGAGATCGGCTACGTGCGCCAGAAGCTGCTCGCGCTCAAGGAGAGCGTCACCGTCTTCGCCGACGAGACCCAGCAGCGGCCGATCTACACCATCACCGCCGACCGGATGATCGACTTCACCGCCAACTATCATTTTGCCGACCCCAGCGGACGGATGCTCGGTCGGGTGAGGCGAGAGGGGGTGCGGTCACTCTGGCGGGCCCACTACCTGATCTCGGTCGGCGACAATCCGGCGTTCGAGGTCAATGAGGCGAGCGCCTGGACGCGCCTCGCCGATAGCATCGTCGGCGAGATTCCGTTTCTCAATCTCTTTACCGGCTACTTCCTCAATCCGACATATATCGTGAGCCGGCCCGGCGGTGGCGAGGTTCTGCGCATGGTCAAGCGTCCAGCTTTGCTCGAGACGGACTTCGCCATCGACCAGCAAGGCCCGATCGACCCCAACGAGCAGGTTTGCGCGCTGTTGGGTCTTGTGATGATCATCCTCTTGGAGCGGAGCCGCGGCTGAGCCCGCCCCCTGCCTCCCGCGAGCAAAGGACGCCCGCCGATGAGCACCGAGCTACCCTCACTCAAGGACTGGCGGTTCAGGGTCGACGAGCAGGGCATCGCTTGGGCCGTTTTCGATCGGGAGGGCGAGAGCCAGAACGCACTCGGGCGGCGACCGCTCGAGGAGCTGGGTCAGATCGTCGAGCGCGTCGAGGCCCTCGCCAGGGACAAGGGGGTGACCGGGCTCGCCTTCATGTCGGGCAAGGAGAAGGGCTTCATCGTCGGCGCCGACGTGCGCGAGTTCGAGCAATTCCGCACCGAGACCGAGGTGCGCGCGGCCATCGAGCCCGTGTTGCAGATGCTCGACCGCATCGAGGCCCTGCCGATTCCGGTCGTCTGCGCCATCCACGGCTTCTGCCTCGGCGGCGGGCTCGAGCTGGCGCTCGCCTGCCATTGGCGGATCGCTACGCGCGACGACGCCACCCGGTTGGGCTTTCCCGAGGTCAAGCTCGGCATCTTTCCGGGCTTCAACGGCACCTGGCGGTCCATCAGGCAGGCCGGGCCAGTCGCTGCCATGGAGGCCATGCTCTCCGGCCGCATGATCCGCGCCTCGGCGGCCCGCGCCATGGGGCTTGTCGACGAGCTGGTAGCCTCGCGCCAGAACCTCGAATGGGCAGTGCGGAAGGCCATCCAGAGGAAGCGCAGGTCACAGCCTGCCGGCGCCGTGCAGACGGCCATGCGCCAGTGGCCCGCACGTGGCCTGCTCGTCTCCCGGATGCGCTCCGAGACCGCCAAGAAAGCCCGCGAGGATCACTATCCGGCGCCGTTCCGCCTGATCGACCTGTTCGAGCGGACCGGCGGCAACCTCACGCGCATGAAGGCCGAGGAAACCAAGGCTTTCGCCCCGCTGATGGTATCGGATACGTCGCGCAACCTGCGCCGCGTTTTCCACCTGATGGAGACGATGAAGGCGCAGGCGCCGAAGGACCTCGCCTTCAAGGTGCGCCGCGTGCACGTGATCGGGGCCGGCGTGATGGGTGCCGACATCGCGGGCTGGTGCGCTGCGCAGGGGCTGGAGGTGTCGCTGCAGGACCTCTCGCCGGAGGCCATCCGGAAGGGCATCGAGGCGCAGGGAAAGCTGTTCGCGCGCCGTTTCCGGACGAAGCCTCTGCGGGACGCGGCCAGGGCCCGCCTCCTTGCGGACCCCAAGGGCGACATGGTGGGTCGCGCCGACGTTGTGATCGAGGCCATCGTCGAGAAGGCCGAGGTGAAGCAGGCGCTGTTCAGGGACCTCGAGGGCAGGCTGAAGCCCGGCGCCGTCATGGCGACCAACACGTCCTCGATCATGATCGAGGACATCGCGCAGGGCCTGGCGGATCCGGGGCGCCTGATCGGCATCCACTTCTTCAACCCCGTC
>JBFWQN010000517.1:0-4067 GCA_050249405.1 Hyphomicrobiaceae bacterium
GCGCTGCTCGCAGGCCAGCCGGTTGCCGTCGCGCCGACCGATCCGACGGCTGAGGCGTGGCTGTTCTACACGAGCGGCACCACAGGCCGGCCGAAGGGCGCCGTCCTCACGCACCGCAACCTGCTGATCGCGGTGCAGGCCTACTAAGCCGACATCGATTTACTCGGGCCCGACGACACGACGCTCCATGCCGCGCCGATGACTCATGGCTCCGGGCTCTACGGGCTCGCCTTCCTGCTCAAGGGCGCACACAACGTGGTGGTGCCGGGCTCGTTCGAGCCGGAGCGAATTTTCGCGGCCATGCGCGAGCATCGGAACGTGTCGTTCTTCGCGGCGCCGACGATGGTGTCGCGGCTGATCAACCATCCGCTCGCCGGCTCTGCCGACACGCGCAACCTGAAGACCATCACCTACGGCGGCGCGCCGATGTATCTGTCGGATCTCAAGCGCGCGCTCGAAATCTTCGGACCCCGCCTCTACCAGCTCTACGGCCAGGGCGAGAGCCCGATGACCATCACTGGGCTGCCGCAGTCGATGCACCTGGAGAACGGCAAGCTCGCAAGCGATGCGCGCCTCATGAGCGTCGGCTTCCCGCGCACGGGCTGCGCCGTCCGCGTCGTCGGCGAGGACGGGCGCGACCTCCCCCTCGGCGAGATCGGCGAGATCATCACCCGCGGAGATGGCGTGATGTCCGGCTATTGGAGCAACCCGGAGGCGAACGCCAAGTCGCTGCGCGAGGGGTGGCTCTGGACTGGCGACATGGGCAGCCTCGATGCCGACGGCGTCCTGACCCTCAAGGACCGCTCGAAGGACATGATCATCTCGGGCGGGTCGAACATCTATCCGCGTGAGATCGAGGAGGTCCTGCTCACACACGCCGGTGTGCTCGAATGTGCCGTCGTCTCGAGGCCACATGCCGACTGGGGCGAGGAGGTGATCGCCTTCGTGGTGCCGCGTGCGGAAGGCAGCGTCGACATCCCGGCGCTCGACCGGCTCTGCCTCGACAACATCGCCCGCTTCAAGCGACCGAAGGGCTACCGCATCGTCGAGGCGCTGCCGAAGAACAATTACGGCAAGATCGTCAAGACCGAGCTGCGCGAGCGGCTGAAAGGCGAGACCGGGTGAGGCGCTGCCGGCCCGTCACGCCACCTTGGCCAGCTCCCGGAGCTGGAATTTCTGGATCTTGCCCGTCGACGTTTTCGGGATGTCCGCGAAGACCACGTGACGTGGGCACTTGTAGCGGGCGAGGTGATCGCGGCACCAGGCGATGATCTCGTCGGCCGTGGCCGACGCACCCGGCTTCAGCTCGATGAAGGCGCAGGGCGTCTCGCCCCATTTCTCGTCCGGCTTGGCGACGACGGCGCAATGGGCGACGGCTGGGTGCTTGTAGAGCACGTCCTCCACCTCGATCGACGAGATGTTCTCGCCGCCCGAGATGATGATGTCCTTCGAGCGGTCCTTGAGCTGGATGTAGCCGTCCGGGTGCATGACGCCCAGGTCGCCGGTGTGGAACCAGCCGCCGGCAAAGGCCTCCTCGGTGGCGGACTTGTTCTTCAGGTAGCCCTTCATGACGATGTTGCCGCGCATCATCACCTCGCCCATGGTCTCGCCGTCCCATGGAACGGGCGTCATGGTGGCGGGGTCCATCACGGAGAGCCCGTCGAGCGCGGTATAGGCGACGCCTTGGCGGGCCTTCAGCTGCGCCCGCCGCGACGGGTCGAGCGCATCCCATTCGGCCTTCCATTCATTGACCACGGACGGTCCATAGACCTCGGTCAATCCGTAGACGTGGGTGACGTTGAAGCCGGCCTCCGCCATGCGCGCCAGCACGGCCTCCGGCGGCGCGGCGCCGGCCGTCACGAACTCGACCGTGTGCGAGATCGCGCGCTTCTCGGTATCGGGCGCGTTGAGCATCGTCGCCATCACGATCGGCGCACCGCACATATGGGTGACACGGTGCTCGACGATCGAGTCGTAGATGGGCTTGGCGCGCACGGCGCGCAGGCAGACGTGCGTGCCGCCGACCGCCGAAAGCGTCCACGGAAAGGCCCAGCCGTTGCAGTGGAACATCGGCAACGTCCAGAGATAGACGGGGTGCCGTCCCATGCCCGCGGCGATCACGTTGGCGTAGCACATCAGGTAGGCGCCGCGGTGGTGCACGACCACGCCCTTGGGGTTGCCCGTCGTGCCCGAGGTGTAGTTGAGGCCGATGGCTTCCCACTCGCTCTCCGGCATGCGCCAGGCGAAATCCGGATCGCCCTCGGCCAACAGGGCCTCGTAGTCGAGGCTGCCGAGCCGCTCGCCCGCTTGCGGAAACTCCAGGTCGTCGTAATCGACGACGAGCGGGCGTACCGCGGCGAGCGCCAGCGCCGCTTTCACGATCGGCGCCATTTCCCGGTCGGTGAACAGCACCCGGGTGTTGGCGTGGTCGAGCTGAAAAGCCACGATGGCCGCATCGAGCCGTGTGTTCATGGAATGCAGCACAGCGCCGGTCATCGGCACGCCGTAGTGAGCCTCGAGCATGGGCGGCACGTTGGGCAGCATCACCGAGACGGTGTCGCCGGGTCCAATGCCGCGCCGGGACAGGGCAGACGCGAGGCGGCGGGCGCGGGCATAGAGATCGCGGTAGGCGAGCCGCTGCGCCCCATGGATCACCGCCGTGTGCTCCGGCCAGACGTGTGCCGCGCGCGCGAGCAGCGACAGTGGCGTGAGCGGCTGGTAGTTGGCCGGGTTGGGTCCGAGATGCTCTTCGAAGGGGTTTGTCATTTCGGGCCCTGCTCGGCTGCCTCGCGCGGCGTTTCTGGCTGGACCGAGGCTATCCGAACAGCCGAAGAGCAGCAACGCGCGGGCTGGTCTTGCCACGCCTTCACCGCGCCCCAGGTGCGGCCATTGGCGAAAATCGCAAATCGGCCTTGAATGCAATGCAAAGTGTCGCCTCCATGAGGAGGCAGGCCGGGACGCAGCGCGGCGCTGCGTGTGGATCGAGGGCGAGGGGGATCATGCGCCCGTTCTCTAGGGTCGAGATTGTGATCGAAGCGCTTCGGGGCGCAGGGCGTCTCGGCGCAATGCTGGCCTGCGCCGCGGTTGCCAGTCTCGTTGCAGCAAAGCCGGCATCGGCCGCTCCGGACCCCGCGTTCACAACCTTTCTCGCGACGCTGCGGCCGGAGGCCGAGGCGCGCGGTATCTCCGGCCCCATCTTCGAGCGCGAGACCGCCGGCCTCGAGCCCGACCTGACGCTGCCCGACCTCGTGCGGCCGGGGGCCCCGGACGCGAGTGCGCGCGGCCAGGCCGAGTTCACCGTCGCGCCGCAGGACTACATCTCTGAGAAGCGCATCGCCCAGCTCGCCGCCGAAGGTCGTGCCCTCGCCAAGGCGCACGCCGCCACGCTCGCCGCCATCGAGCGTAAGATCGGCGTCGACGGGCACGTGGTTCTGGCCATCTGGGGTCGCGAGACGGCATTCGGCTCGCACAAGGCCAGACACGACGCCATCCGCGTGCTGGCCACGCAAGCCTGGACGGGACGCCGAAAGGACCTGTTCAGAAACGAGCTGCTGCTTGCTTTGAAGTTGATCGGCGAAGGACGCCTCAAGCGCACTGAGATGCGCGCGTCGTGGGCCGGCGCCATGGGCCTCACGCAGTTCATGCCGTCCGAGTTCTTCTCCTCCGCCATCGATATGGATGGCGACGGCCGCATCGACCTTTTCGGCTCGGTCGCCGACGCGCTGGGCTCTGCGGCCACGCAGCTCAAGCAGAAGGGCTGGATCGGCAAGCTGCCGTGGGGCATCGAGGTGCGAACCGGGGTGAAGGTCGATTGCGCCAACGAGGGCCCGGCCAACGCGAAGCCGATCGCCGAATGGGCACGGCTCGGCGTGACCGGGGCGGACGGCAAGCCGCTCGGCGCCGCGCATGGAGGGGCGTCCACCTACCTCATGTCGCCTGGCGGAGCCTACGGGCCGCAGTTCCTGGCCACCGAGAACTCCAAGGTTCTGCGCGCCTACAACACGTCCGATCTCTACGCCACGTTCGTCGGCCATCTGTCCGACCGAATCTCGGGCGGCAAAGGCTTC
>JBFWQN010000518.1:0-4059 GCA_050249405.1 Hyphomicrobiaceae bacterium
CGGGAAGAAACTGCCGTCCGCATAGCCCTTGGCGACGATCGACGCTTTCCAATCATTGTTGAACTTCTGAGCGATGTCGCGCGACAGCTCCAGGTGCTGCTTCTGGTCCTCGCCGACCGGCACGTGCGTGCCGCGATAGACGAGGATGTCGGCCGCCATCAGGTTCGGATAGGCATAGAGGCCGACCGAGGCGCGCTCCTTGTCCTTGCCGGCCTTGTCCTTGAACTGAGTCATGCGGTCGAGCCAGCCGAGGCGGGCGACGCAATTGAAGATCCAGGCCAGCTCGGCGTGCTCCGATACCTGACTCTGATTGAAAACGATGCTCTTCTTCGGATCGATGCCGCAGGCGATATAGGCCGCAGCCGCCCGCCGGATCGCCTCCTTCAGCTCCTTCGGATCCTGCCATTCGGCGGTGATCGCGTGCAAATCGACGACGCAGTAGATGCACTCGTGCGTCTCTTGCATGGACACCCAGTTGATGAGCGCGCCCAGATAGTTGCCGAGGTGCAGGCTGCCGGTCGGCTGCATGCCGGAGAAAACGCGGGGGCGCAATGCGATCATCGTCGTGGCTCCATGTGACGCGCGGGCGTTATGGCGCGGGATGCCGGGGGCCGCAAGCGGACGACTCCCGTCTCCAGATGTGGCGCAGGCGCCACACGCGACGCGCCGGGGGATTGTCGATGCCGGAAAGCGCGGCGATTGTCGTCCATGCAAGAGGGAACAGGGGATCGAACAATGCGTCTTGCGAGCTTCACCATCGCGGCGGCTCTCGGGGTCGTGCTTGCCGTGCCAGCCGGCGCCGCGACCTGCGTCGACAAGGGCGGCCGCGGCACCGGATCGAGCATTCCGGATGCCAAATTCCAGGCATGGGAGGCGGTCCTGCAGGCGACCGACTGGGGCATGTGGGCGGCCTGGATCACGTCCAGCTCGAAGGTCGGCGCAGCCGCCTCGGGCTACAAGGTGTCCAACTACCGCGAAAAATGCGGCGCCGGAGGCTCCATGGGCAAGGAGTGCATCATCCGCGCGAAGCTCTGCAAATAGATCGGCCTGATCTCGCCGTCTCGAGCGAGGCCTCGCGCAACTGGCGGCTCAGAACACCGAGAAGCCGGCGCTGGTGAGCGTGGGCGCACCGATGAGCACGGCAAACGGCACGCGCCCGTAAGCGCCGCCGTTGGCGTCGCGGTCGAAATAGAGAGCGCCTGTCGACGTGTCGTAAATGACGAGGGACGTGGCATTGGCGATGCCACCCGCATTTGCGACGAACTGGGAGGCGAGGATCGAGCCGCCCGAATTGACCGCGCCCAAGAAGATGGCATCGTCGAGCCGGATGATATCGTTGTTGCCCGTCGAGTTGGAAAAATCCGTGATCGTATCGACGTTGAGCGTGCTGCTGAGTGCCGAGTTGAACAGGAACTGATCGTTTCCCAGCCCTCCGGTCATGCTGTCGTTCCCAGCTTGACCGTAGAATGAGTCGGCACCGGTCCCGCCTACGATCGTATCGTCGCCATTGCGCCCGAAGAAGATGACGCCACTGTTGCTGGCAACGAGCGTGTCGGCGTAGTTGGAGCCCTGGAAGCGATTGATATTGGTGAACGTGTCGCCGACGGCGTCGCCAGTGTCGGCTGCACGATTGAGCAGGTTCAACGTGATGGCGGTTGGCGAGCTGAAATAGACGGCATAGCTCGAGCTGCCGACGAGGCCCACCAATCGGTCGGCGCCGGCACCGCCGTCCAGGAAATCGGTCGAAAGGCCGGCGACGAGCGAGTCGTTGCCGGCCTCGCCGTAGAGGGTATCGCTGCCGTTGCCGCCGGTGATCGTGTCGTTGCCGGCTCGCCCGTAGATGATGTCCCCAGCGTGATCGGCGACGATGGTGTCGCCATAGCCGGAGCCGAGCACCCGATGGATGTTGGTGTAGCTGTCACCCGCTGCGTCTCCGGTGTTGGCACCGGTATTGAGCAGGTTGACCGTCACCGGGCCTGTCGCGTCAAAGTATGATGCATAGCTCTGCGCGCCTGCGACGCCGACCAGAGAATCGCCGCCGGCACCGCCGTCGAGGTAGCTGAGGCCGCTCCCGGCATAAAGCGTGTCGATGCCGGCCTCGCCATAGAGAAAATCCGTGCCGGTGCCGCCCGTGATCGTGTCGTTGCCCGCGCGGCCGAAAATGACGTCGCCCGCGTTGTCGGCGACGATCGTATCGGCGTAGCCCGAGCCGATGACCTTATGAATTTGAAGATAGCTGTCGCCGGCGGCATCGCCCGTATTCAGCCACGGGCTCAGCAGGTTTACCGTCACGCCGGCAGGCCCGGCATCGTAGTAGGACGCATAGGTGCTGGAGCTGAACCAGCCGTTCAACTCGTCGGCGCCCGCGCCGCCGTCGAGGTAGTTCGTGCCCGAGCCGCCGACGAGCGTGTCGTTGCCGCCCTTGCCGTAGATGCCGTTGGTGCCCTGCCCGATGGCATAGATGGCATCGCCCCCGGTGCCGCCATAGAGCGTATTCGAGGTGCTGACGCCCCTCACCGTCTGGCCGCCGTTCTTCAGCGTGCCCGTCAGGGTCGCTGTCGCCGAATTCCAGCTCCATGAGGCGAATTGTGCGGCCTTCTGCGTCTCATCGCCATAAATCGCGCGGATCGCCTGGATATCGGCGGCCGTGGGCGTGGTCACCGTCGAGGAGTACGAGCCCGGCGACATGATCGAGAAGTTGCCGTCGTAGGTGACGGCCGGATCCCACTCGTTATAGGCGATCGAGTAGGACGAGAACGGCTCGGTCGGGTGCTTCAGGCCGAGGGCGTGGCCGATCTCGTGAATCATGGTCGGCATCGAGAAACGGCCGCTCCCGTCGAGAAAGGCCGTGTTCATCATCACGTCGCCGTAGCCGTTTGCCTGAACGTCTGCGGCGAAACGGATGGTCGAGGCTGTCGCGGTCGAGTAGTTCCAGTTGCCCCACGGGAAGAACCCGACGCCGCCTGCGTCGGCAAACGGACCGCTGGAGAAATTATAGCCCGCCAAGTTGATGTCGCCTTTTCCGGCCGGCACCTCCTGGAAGATGATGCCGGAGACGGCCGACCATGCCGCCATCGCATCCCGGGCGTCCTGCTGCTGCTGCGCCGTGAACGCCGCGAACGAGCTCAGCACGCTCGCGCCGGCGCCATGCACGTCCGTGGCCGGTTTCGCCGTGAGGAACGAGTACGTGACGATGACAGGCTCGCCCATGACGTCGGCGCCGGTCCAAAAGGAGCCGCTGAGCAGCGTGGTGTAATCGGTGGCGAAGGGCATGGGAGCGTCTTTCCGTGGCGCAGGCGCCTCGACGATGACAGCAGAGCAAAGGCGGAGCCACGTTAGCCGAGCTTGCGTTCCATTCGTCAATTCAGTTCCGCCATGCTTATCGTGCCGGCCCGGATCATGGCGCGCGGTTGCTGCACCAGCCCCCCGATGCCATCGCCGGATGCGACAGGTGACGGAGCGCACCCGAGCGCCTAGTCTTCCCGGCAGACAGCGAGCAACCCGGGAGCCATCACATGCGGTTCGGCGTCAACATTCTCTCGCGCGGGCCGATGGCCAACCGGGCCGGCTACAAGGCGGTCGCCGCGGCCGCCGAGCGGCTCGGCTTCGACTTCGTCTCGGCCAACGACCACGTCGTGGTGCCCGCCGATATCGACAGCCGCTACCCCTACAGCGAGGAGGGCGACTGGGCCGGCCGAAACACCGGCGAGTGCCTCGACGTGCTCTCGACGCTGACGTTTCTCGCCGGCTGCACGGAGCGCGTGCGGCTCCTTTCCTCGGTGATGGTGGTGCCGCACCGTCCCGCAATTCTCACTGCCAAGATCATCGCCACGGCCGACGTGCTCTCGGAAGGCCGCATGATCGTCGGAGTCGGCGCCGGCTGGATGAAGGAGGAGATCGAGGCGCTCGGCGCGCCGCCTTATGCCGAGCGCGGCAAGGTCACAGACGAGTACATCGCCGCCTTCCGCGAGCTTTGGACGAAGCCGCGGCCACAGATGAAGGGCCGCTACGTCGATTTCTCGAACATCCTTTTCGAGCCGAAACCGGTGTCGAAGCCCC
>JBFWQN010000519.1:0-4055 GCA_050249405.1 Hyphomicrobiaceae bacterium
GAGCTCGACCACGTGCCGCAGCGCGAGGCCGGCATGACGGCGTACGAGATGATGCTCTCGGAGAGCCAGGAGCGCATGCTGATGATCCTGAAGCCCGGGCGGGAGCCCGAGGCCGAGGCGATCTTCAGGAAATGGGGCCTCGATTTCGCGGTGATCGGGCGCACGACGGACTCGGGCCGGCTGATCGTCCGGCACAAGGGGCAGGTGGAGGCCGACCTGCCTGTCGACAAGCTCGCCAACTCCGCTCCGGTCTACCAGCGGCCCTGGGTGCCGACCCCTGCCCCGAAGCTGATCCTGCCGGAATGGGTGCCTGCTCCGAACGCGGTGCTGGCCTGTCTCGAGCGGATGATGGGCGCGCCACAGCTCTGCTCGCGCCGGTGGATCTGGGAGCAGTACGACCACACGGTGATGGGCGACACCATCCAGCGGCCCGGCGGCGACGCGGCCGTCGTGCGCGTGCATGGGACCAGCAAGGGGATCGCCGCGACCTGCGACGTGACGCCCCGCTACTGCCTGGCCGATCCCGTGATGGGCACCAAGCAGGCCGTGGTCGAGACGTGGCGAAACCTCACGGCTGTCGGCGCCGAGCCGCTCGCCATCACCGACAACATGAACTTCGCAAGCCCCGAGCGGCCCGAGGTGATGGGCCAGTTCGTGGGCTCCGTGCAGGGCATGAAGGAGGCGTGCGAGGCGCTCTCCTATCCGGTCGTGTCCGGCAACTGCTCGCTCTACAACGAGACCAATGGCCGAGGCATTCCGCCTACTCCCGCGATCGGCGGCGTCGGGCTCGTACGCGACATTACGCGCACCGCCGACATCCGGCTGAAGCGGGAGGGCGACCTGATCGTGATGATCGGGCGCGAGCAGGGGCATCTCGGCCAGTCGCTCTATCAACTCGTCGAGACGGGGAAGAGCGAGGGCGCGCCGCCGCCGGTCGATCTCGCCGACGAGCTCAAGGCCGGCAACCTCGTGCGGAGCCTCATCCGCGAGCGCAAGGTCTCGGCGGTGCACGACGTCTCGGATGGCGGCCTTCTGGTGGCGCTCGCCGAGATGGCGCTTTCCGGCGGCATCGGCATCGAGGTGTTCCCCTACGAGGGCCGACTTCCGGCGCATGCCATCTGGTTCGGCGAGGACCAGGGGCGCTATCTGCTCTCGTGCCTGCCGTCGGTGGCCGAGGAGATCGCGGAGCGGGCGCGGCTGCTGGCGCTGCCTGTCCGGATCGTGGCTCGCGCCGGGGGCCAAGGTATCGTTCTCAAGGGCGAGAGCCCGCTGCCGCTGGCGCAACTTCGCGCCACACACGAGGCTTGGCTGCCGCGCTTCATGGAGGGCGAGATCGGCTGAGCTCGGCGCACCCTGCAACACCTGCCGGGGAGCGTCTGGCGCCGCTCTCCTTGTCTCACGCCGGGCGGACGGCTTAGCCTCGGGCAAGCCAGTCAGCCTCGGTCCGGGAGACCCGCCATGAAGCAGCCGATCACGTTCTACAGCGAGGGCCACAAGCTTTCGGGCGACCTCTACCTGCCGGACAACATGCCGAAGGGCGAGAAGCGCGCCGGCATTGTGCTCTGCCACGGCTACACGGGCGTGAAGGACCTCTACCTTCCCGACAACGCCCGCGTGCTGAACGAAGCCGGCTATGCGGTGCTCACCTTCGACTACAAGGGCTGGGGCACCAGCGAGGGCACGCGTGCCCGCCTCGCGCCACTGAGCCGCGTCGCCGACGTGCAGGCAGCGATGACGTTCCTCGGCCTCCAGGACGGCGTCGACGAGGAGCGCCTCGGCATCTACGGCACCAGCTACGGTGGCGCGACCGTGGTGTGGACGGCGGCCATCGACAGCCGTGTGAAGTGTGTCGTCTCGTGCGTCGGCATCGGCAATGGCGCGCGCTGGATGCGATCGGTGCGGCGCCCCGACGAGTGGGTGGACCTGCTGGCGAAGTCGAAGAAGGACCGCGAGGCGCGCGTGCTGACAGGCAAATCCGAGTACGTCGAGCGCTCGGAGGTGCTTCTGCCCGACCGGCAATCGGCGGAGCTTGCCGCGGCAGCGCGGAAGAACAATCCGAATGCGGTCAACACCATCCCGCTCGAGTACATCGACGAGACGCTGCAGTTCCATCCCGAATGGGTGGTGGACAAGATCGCGCCCAGGCCGCTGCTGCTGATCACCACCGACGACGACCGGCTGGTGCCGCCGGAGGAATCCGTGGCGCTCTACGCCAAGGCCGGCGAGCCGAAGAAGCTCGTAACGCTGAAAGGCTGGGGGCATTACGAGGTCTATGCCGGCCGCGCCTTCGACGAGGTGATGGGCGAGACGGTGGCCTGGTTCCAGCAGCACCTGCCCTCGCGGGTGTGACCACGAGGACGTGGCGCAGGCGGTGCTCGATGGCTCACTCGTCTGCGCAGGCGGCGTGCTCGACCTCTACCGTGGCATGGGCCACGCCGAAGCGGTCCTTCAGGCGGCGCTTGATGGCCCCGGTCACGGCCTCGGGCGCAATGCCGTTGTCGCGAAGGCGGGCGTGAAGCGTCACCATGGGGCGCTTCTCGCTGATCGACCACGCATGGACGTGATGCACGTCGGCCAAGCCCGGAACCGAGGCGACGAGGTCGGCGGCTACAGCGCGATTGTCGAAACCCTCCGGAGAGCCTTCCAGCAGAATGTGTCCACTCTCGGCGACGACGCGCCACGCCGAGCGCAGGATGATCAACGCCACGAGGACGGACAGCAGCGGATCGATCGGCGTCCAGCCCGTCGCGAGAATGACGAGGGCCGCCGCAAGGGCAGCGACCGAGCCCAGGAGATCGCCGGCGACGTGCAGAAGGGCCGCACGGACGTTGAGGTTATCCCGGTCGCCCGATTGCAGGATGCGGAAGACGAGCACGTTCACCGCGAGGCCGGCCAGCGCCACCCACAGCATGATGCCCCCGAGCACCTCGCCCGGCTGCTCGAGGCGAAGCCACGCCTCATAGGAGATCCAGGCCGCGATGGCGAAGAGCGCGATGCCGTTGGTGAAGGCGGCGAGCACGGCGAAGCGGTCGTAGCCGTACGTGCGCCGCCAGTCTGCAGGGCGCCTCGCAAGGCGGAACCCGTACCAGGCGAGGCCGAGGCTCGCGAAATCGGTGAGCATATGACCTGCATCGGCGATGAGCGCGAGCGAGCCGGAGATCAGGCCACCCGCGATCTCCGCTGCCATGAAGCCGCCGGTCAACAGCGCCGCGACGCCAAGGCGCCATTCGCTCGCGCCCTGCGTGTGATCGTGGCCGGCATGGCCGTGCTCGGTGCCATGATCATGGCGGTGGCCTGGCGATGCCTGGGGCTCGTGGTCGCGATGATCATGGTTGTCGGGCATGGTGCCCCTCGAGGCAACGGGACAGCGCAGTGGCGCGCAAGGGTATTGGCAGGACG
Source organism: Hyphomicrobiaceae bacterium (assembly GCA_050249405.1). GTDB lineage: Bacteria > Pseudomonadota > Alphaproteobacteria > Rhizobiales > Hyphomicrobiaceae. The sequence continues at coordinate 3,400 of JBFWQN010000519.1, forward strand.
CTGCGGGGGTACGAGCCGTTCCCTGCAGCGACCATGCTCCCCGATCGCGCACCTCGGGCGTCCTGTCCTTGCGCCCCCTCAATAAGGGGCCTTCGGCGGAAACTTGGGCTTGCGCTTCTCGACGTGGCTGAGATGGCCTTCCTTCATCTCTGGTCCGCCGAAGCCCAGGAACTCGAGCGCCAGCGAGGCATCGAAGGTCGGACCCGCCATGCGCAGCCAGTTGTTCAGCGAGTGCTTGGTGAAGCGCACCGCCGTCTGCGCACTGGCCAGCAGCTTGTCGCAAACGCCGTAGGCCGTCTCGATCACCTTGTCGTCGTCGGCGACCAGCGACACGAGGCCCATGCGCTCGGCCTCCTCGCCTTTCAACGTCTCGCACAGCATCAGGTAGTATTTGGCCTTGGCCATGCCGATCAGCAGCGGCCAGATGATGGCGGCATGGTCGCCGGCCGCCACGCCGAGGCGCGTGTGCCCGTCGATGATGCGTGTGTTGCGGCCCGCAACGGTGATGTCGCAGAGCAGCCCGGCGGCGAGGCCGGCACCGACCGAGACACCCTGCATGGCACAGACGGTCGGCTTGCCGCAGTTGATGACGCCGTAGACGACGTCGGAGGCCTCCTTCCAGACGCGCATGCGCGTCTCCCAGCTCGCGGCAATCT
>JBFWQN010000520.1:0-4051 GCA_050249405.1 Hyphomicrobiaceae bacterium
GCGCCTCGACATCGCGGCTCTTCTCGAGGCGAGCCCATTCGAGGCGGGCGATTGCGCTCCGGAACGCCTGGGCACGGGGACTCTCGGGGAAGCGGCGCAATGCCCTGCGCAGAGGATCGGGAGTAGACGCGACGTAGATGGCTGCGTTGAGCCGCTCCTGCGCCAGTTTCGAGAAGACGCCGGCCGGGAAGCGATCGAGGAACGCCTCCAGTTCTACCGGATCGGTCGAGCGCTCTACGCTCAGCCAGAACGCGTGCTCGAGCGTCCGGTCGTCGACCGGCTGTGCAGCCAGCTGCGGCTCAGGCGGCGGCAGTCGGTCCTGTTGTGCCGCAGGCGGCTCGTGGAAGCAGAAGCGCTCCCTAAGACTCGACTGTATCCAGGGCTCCTGCTGGTCGCCGGTGGTCTGCAGCACGGCGCGCGTTACTGCGGTCATCATGTCGTTGATCGACACATTGGGCATCGCCATGTGCTCGACCAGCGCCGCCGTGAACGGGCTGTTGGTCGACCCCAGCGCGCCGTCGAGAGCCACGTTGTCGGGTGCCGTGGCGAAGGCGATGAACGTGCCCTTGCCGGCCTTCACCTCGGCGAGGCCGGAGCGCGCCATGAATCGCGCCTGCTCGGGCGCGGGGAGCCCCGCAAGTAGCGAGCGCGCGAACGGGTTGTCGCGGCATGCGTCGAGGAACACGAGGCTCGACCGACGCACTCGGCGGCCCATGATCTCGAGCACCTCGTTGAGGGAGAAGGCACGGCGTCGGAGATGGATCTCCTGACGGATGTCGGCATCGACCGGCAAGAGGAAGTTCATGCCCTTCACCTGGAGGCCGTGCCCCGCGAAGAAGAGCAGCGCCGTGTCGCAGTTCGTGAGCCGAGCTTCGAACTTCTCGAGCGCGTCCTCCATGGCGTCGCGACCGACGTCCAGCGCCATCGTCACGTCGAAGGCAGGGTTGACCTCCTGCAGCCGCTTCGCGAAGGCCTCGGCGTCATTACGCGGATTCCTGAGCGCTGCCTGAGACTGCGTATAGGCGCCGTTGCCGATCACGAGTGCGACGCGGCGCTCGCCGGAGAGTGCCGGGGCGGGAGGTGTGCCCTGCCAATCGGTGCCGCGCTCGTCCGTCATCCTGCTTCCGTCCCGGAATTCTTGCCCGCCTTGTCACCGCCAGGGAGGGGCGGGTCCGAGAGGGGCTCCCTCCCGGCTCGAGTGCGGGACAAGCCCCGCTCGCGCGCCGCACACGCGACCGCCTCACACGAATACATCCGGCCTCTGCCGCCACTCCTCCCAGGTGATGGTCGGCTGGTCGGGGAAGCGCTTCAGCACGCGCTTGATGCCTGTCGCCTTGTCGCGCGTGTTGCCGTTCCAGTAGCTGCCGCCGAACACGCGTACGCCGGCCCAGATGAGGTTGCGCGTCACGGCACCGACGCCGTTGTCGAGCATGGCGCGGTCGAAGACGCGGTCGGCCACCTCGCGGGTACAGGCCTGCTCCCAGTAGAGCCAGTCGTGATAGATGGCGGCGTTGCCGTAGCGGCCGGCTCTCGGGATGAGACCCTGCAGGTAGCGTGGCACCGAGGCGAGGTCTGTGACGAAGCCGCGCGGCACGTCGACCGCGACGAGGCCCGGTCCATCGGCAGGGCCGGGGCTCCAGCCCATACGCTGGTAGACGATCCACCAGACTTGATCGGCGAAGGGCGCGAGGATGGTCGGACCGCCCGCGGCGCCTCGGGTCAGGATGTCCCGGGCCTTGGCCACCGAGCTGCCGGCCCCTTCGAGATAGCCCTCGATCCACGGCCGGCGCTCGGCCGCGGCGGATTCGGCAGCCGCGCCGGCCGTCGCCGGTGGGGCGGATCGGACCGGAACGACCGGCGTGGCAAAGCTCTCGGGAAGCATCTTCGCGAGGATGCGCGCGACGAGGCCCATGCGCTTTTCTGGGTCGAGGCGAGGATAGGCCTTCATCAGCGTGTCGCTGTCCGCGAGCGCAGCAACGAGCAGTGCGCGGTCCTGCTTCGCCTGCCAGACCTGGACGGCGAGCTGCGCGCATTGGACCAGGAAGCCGGCGATCGCCATCGCCTCTGTGACGCCGAAGGCTCGGGTGCCGTCGCCCGCCCGCGGAGCACCGTCGAGTGCCGCGATTACGTCAGGGCCCTCCTCCGCCGCCACCGCCCTCGCCAGCTCGTCTGCATTCATGTAATGCCCCCGGGAATGACCGTTTCCGCCAATCGACGGCACTGTAGCGGTGAGGCAGGGATCGGGACAAGGCGATGGTGTCGGGAGGAGGGGAATCTAGGCTCTGCGATCGCGCCAAAACCACACCCTGGATCGCCTTCTTCGAGCGCACGTACTGAATACTGGTACGGTCGCTCACGCGGCGAATGATCATGACGACGCCCTAACTGCAGCCCTTCCGACCCCAAATTGATACGTGATGATCGACCGCTCGAGCCGTTGGTGGCGCCTCGCTCAGCTTATCCGTTTGCCTTCTTTTCGCTCTCCGCAATCGGCACTCTCCCGCAACGAGAACGACTGGTTGCCTGAGAGCACGGACTGACGATGTCGGGGCTGGGGCCGGAGGAGAGCGCGGACGCATCCGAGAGCCGAACTGCATTCGGCAGCGCCGGATCGCCCGAATGGCAACGCAGGTGCCCATGCAGAGCTTGTCGGACTTCTCGACTTGAGGGAGTTCATGCCCCGACGAACTGAGACTCGGCCACAGAAGGAGAAGCGGGCATCGGCCGCCAAGCGCGAGAACCGCACTCGGCAGCCTGACTTCAGGCTGTCGGAGGAGCACTGGCAGGTGATCGAAGCAGCGGGAGACGTCTCGCTTAGCCTCGCTCAGCGCCATCGCATCGAGTTGCAGCTCCAGGGTCTCCGCCGACTTCAGCGTTGCGGGCCTGACAAATCGACTGGGACGGCGATCGACCACCATAAGGCGCGGAAGCACCTTCAGCTCATTGCCAGGAGCGCCACGGATCTCGCCGATCTGCTGCGTGCATCAAACGAAGCCGAGGGACCGCTGCAGAGGGCGCGCGGATCGAGAAAATTCGCCCTCGAGCCAACTCACGGATCGAAGCCGGTCCATGATGCCTGCCTTCTCGCGATCGGCTCGGAGCTTCAGTATCCGAGGTCACCGGACGCCTATAGTGACGAGTTCTTTACGATCGGCAGTCTGAGCCTCGGAGCTGCCAATTTCTTGTCCGATCTTGAAATGCGCCTGACAGGGCTGGCTATCGGGGCCGAGCAAGCGCAGCAGGATTTTCCCCTGCTGCCTACTGGACCGGATAGAGACGAAGCTTTCTACGCTATCTTGCTCGCAATTATCATCGAGTTTCATATCGCGGGTGGCAAAATCGACGTCTTCTATCATGCGACCCGGAAATTGAGATCCGATGGCGCTGATGATGTGAATGGCTGGGAGCACGAGTGCGTCCGGTTCCTTTTGAAGCTTCAAGAGAACTATCCCGATATCCGTTTCGGCCCCAGTATACGCGGCATTGCAGCCGCTGCGGAGAAGGCAAGGGAACTCGGCATCGCGCGAGAATGGTTGCCGCCAAAGAAGGGCGGCGGCAAGCGTCGAGAGGTCGCCCAGCTCTCTGAGCCGGCGCCTTCAAGCGCGCCGCTCAAGACACCCTCATCAACCACCCCAAGGGCACGCGGCCGCCGAAGCAAATGTTGACCGTGATTCGCTTTGGATCGGTCCGAGCGCTGGGCATCGAATGTCTCTCCGACACCACTATCGCATGACAACGGCTCCACTCGTTGTCGGCCGTAAATATCATGCAACATCAGAGGATTGAACGAATGATGGCGTGGTCGCAGCGCGCCAAAACTCCAGTTGCTCCTCAGGTCGACAGCAACCGACGTTTGGACTCTGGCCGCGCGATCAAGCTTTTTGTCGCCACGCAAAACAGGGGGCGACATTCATGTCATCTACAGATGTCAAACGACATCCGGAACTGCCCCCCTTGCGTCATGAAGAACTGCCCCCTCCGTCGGGTTCATGGTTGCGTTGGCGGGTTGTCCGCGCCGGTGACGGCGTGGAGGGAGGCGGAGCCGACCGGA
>JBFWQN010000521.1:0-4017 GCA_050249405.1 Hyphomicrobiaceae bacterium
GCCCGGCATACATGACGGCGAGGCGATCGGAGATCTCGAACGCCACCCCGATATCATGCGTGACGAAAATGACGGCCATGCCGAGCTCCCGCTGCAGGTCGCGAAGCAGCAGCAAAATCTGCATTTGCACCGTGACATCGAGTGCCGTCGTCGGCTCGTCCGCCAACAGCAGCGATGGCTTGCACGATAAGGCAAGCGCAATCATGGCCCTCTGCCGCATGCCACCGGACATCTCGTGCGGATAGTTTCCGAGCCGCTGCCGGGCCGACGGGATCTGCACCCGCTCGAGCAGCTCGAGCGCGCTCTTCTCCGCCGACCGCCACGAGCAGCCTTCATGTCGAACGATCGTCTCCGAGATCTGCGCGCCGACCGTGAATACCGGATCGAAGGCCGTCATCGGCTCCTGGAAGATCATAGAGATTCGCCGGCCGCGCAGCTCCTCCATCTTGTCTTCCGACATCGACAACACGTCGTCCCCTCCGACGTGCACTCTGCCCGAGACCAGCGCCGAGGACGGCAACAGCCGCATCATGGCCTTCAGGGTGACGCTCTTTCCCGACCCCGACTCGCCGAGCACGCCCAGCACCTCGCCCGGCTGCAGCGCGAACGAGATTCCGTTGACAGCGAACAGGTTTCGCTCCCGCGAGACGAAGCGGACGGTGAGATCCTCGACAGCGACCGCAACGGCTCTCTCCGCGCTCATGATGTCGCCAACTCCGTTTTTCCGCCCCGGCTGTGGCCCGACGTCTCGTCCGCCATGTGGCAGGCGGCGGCATGATCCGCCGAAGCGTCGACGACGCTCATTCGCGGCGCAGCCCTTTTGCATACCTCCTCGGCGAAGGCGCAACGGGTATGGAAACGGCAGCCGCTCGGCGGATTGATCGGGTTCGGCGGATCGCCGACGAGTGGCGCCGCCTCGGTGCGGCGCTCCGGATTCGTTGTCGGCACGGCCGACAGCAGCGCGCGCGTATACGGATGGCGCGGTGCTGCGTAGATAGCCTTTGTCGTGCCGCTTTCGACGACCTGCCCGAGATACATCACAAGCACCCGATCGCTGATGTAGCGGACGACGTTGAGATCGTGGCTGATGAAGATATAGCTGAGTGAAAGCTGCTGCTTGAGATCGGTGAGCAGGTTCAGAACCTGGGCTTCCACCGATTTGTCGAGCGCCGAGACGGCCTCGTCGAGAATGACCAGGCGGGGGTTCAAGGCCAGTGCCCGGGCAATGTTGACGCGCTGGCGCTGTCCACCCGAAAGCTCGTGCGGATATCGGCGCGCGAACTGCCCAGAGCGAAGCCCGACCTGATCGAGCAGCTCCTCCGCCCGCTCCCGGGCGCGAGATGCGGCAAGGCCATGGATCCGCGCTGGAAAGGCAATGATGTCCACCACCTGAGCCCGAGGATTGAGCGAGGCATAGCTGTCCTGGAACACCATCTGCATTTGTCGCCGCATTTCCCGCAGAGACAGGCCGCGCACGGTATTCACCGGATCGCCATCGAACACGATCGTGCCCGCATCCGGAGCGATCAAATGCATGAGCAGACGCGCCGTCGTGGATTTTCCGCAACCGGACTCGCCGACGATACCGAGCGTATCCCCTTTGCGCACCGAGAACGATATGTCGTCCACGGCGCGCACCACCTTCTGCTCGCGATCCAGAAGAGACCTTTTGAGTCGGAAATGCTTGCGCAGCCTCTCCACTGTCAGGATGGGTTGCTGCGGGCCGCCCCGATCAGGTGCGGAGAGAAACTGGGCATCGCTCCGAGCTAAGTCGACCGTAACGCTCATGCCTTGAGCCTCGTGTCCATGGCCGATCTCAGTCCATCGCTCAGAAGGTTGAAGCTCATCGACGTGATGAGGATCGCAGCCCCGGGCACCGCAGCGATCACGGGATCGACCCAGAGCGCCTGCCGCATGGCATTCAGCATCAGCCCCCACTCGGCCGCCGGCGGCACGACACCAAGTCCGAGAAAGCTCAGTCCCGACGAGAGGATGATCGAGATCGAGACGAGGCTCGTCGCGTAGACGAATACCGGCCCCAGGATGTTTGCAATGATCTGGAACTTGATCACCTCGATGTGTGTGGCGCCCGCTGCACGAGCCGCCTCGACGAAATCGAGATTTCGCACTTGTGTGGTCAGGCTTTCGGTGATGCGAACGACCGGCGGAATGAAAACGATGGTGAGAGAAAGGATCGTGTTGACGATTCCCGCCCCCAGGACGCCGCATATGGCCACCGCGAGCAGGACCGATGGGAAGGCATAGAGCACGTCCATCAAGCGCATCAGGATGGTGTTGACAATGCCTCCTGCCGTCCCGGCGAGCAGCCCGATGAACCCGCCGATAAGCGTCGCGAGGACGACCGGCGTCAAGCCGCACAGCAACGACAGGCGCCCCCCATAGATGATGCGCGAAAGCATGTCACGGCCGGTCTCATCGGTGCCCAGCCAATGTCCCGGCGTGCCCATCGGCTTCAGCCGATTGCCGACTGATCCCTCATAGGGGTCGTGCGGGGCGAGCCACGGTGCGAGCAGCGAGACGAGGAGAATCACCAGCAGGATCGCGCCGACGGTCATCGTCATGGGATCGCGCATCACGCGATCGCGCACGTTCTGCCAGTAGGTCTTGACGAGCGGCGTGACGGGCTCGCCCTGCGCTGTACCGACGCCAGCTTCCATAATTGCCATGTCGGGTTTCATCTCCGCATTCTCGGATTGATCAGTGCCTGCAGCACGTCAACGGCGAGGTTGATCAGGACGAAAAGGAACGACAGAACGAGGACTGTCGCCTGCAGAACGGGGATATCGCGCCGGAAAATGGCGAGGTTCATGAGCTGTCCCGCTCCGGGCCAGTTGTAGACCGTCTCGACCAGGATTGAGCCGCCGAGGAGATAGCCGAACTGCAGCCCCATCAGAGCGAGTGCGGGCGGCGCTGCATTCTTGACGACGTGCGTAATGATTCGGCGTCGTCGCAGGCCTTTTGCCTTGAGGGCCCCCGTGAACTCTTGCCCCATGACCTCGAGCACCGTCGAGCGAACGAGCCGGCTGATGATTCCGATTGGAATGAGACTGAGGCTGATCACGGGCAACACGAGATGGCTCGCGTCCTCGAAGCTCGTCGGCCAGCCGCCGTCCCCCGCCATGCCTGCGGCTGGCAGCCAGCCCAGTCCAACCGAGAACAGCGCAACGAGTACGATCGCCAGCCAGAAATGCGGCACGCTGACACCGAACACAGAGAAGACCGAGAGCAGGCGGTCGATCCAGCTCCCATGATGCAGGCCGGTGATCACGCCGAGAACACTACCTAGCGAGAACCCGAGCACCGCCGCCGGCAGCGCGATTGCAAGCGTATTGTTCAAGGCTCCGAGCAGCTCGCCCGCCACCTTCTGCCCTGTGAACACCGACGTGCCGAGATCGCCACTCAGGATCCTTCCGACCCAGCTCGCATATTGAATGTAGAGTGGCTTGTCGAAACCGTACTCCGCCTTGAGCCGGTCGACGACCTCCTTCGGGGCATCCGCCGGCAACAGGATGTCGAGCGGATTTCCGGGAACCATGTGCACGAGCGCGAACACGAGTAGCGATACGCCGATGAGGATCGGCACCGTATGGATGAGGCGCATCACGATGAATTTGAGCATGCGGCATCCGCTTTCGGAAGACAGCGCGACGGGCGCTCGATCACGACGTGGCTCTCGCTGCTAGACGTGCGGCGTGAGATCGAGAGCCCGCGCCAAAACCCGGACCTCTGGCTGTACGCTACCGTGCATTGCGAATTCGAGGATGATCAAAATATAGGCCAGGCAGCGCTGTTTTCGTGCATCGCAATACTGGCCTGTCGCCTTATCGTCGGGGGCATCCTCGAGGCTTCCCGATGCGGAGCTACAGGCAAAATACGAGCAGCCCCCTAGATTCATGAGCAGCAGACAATGAGACTCAAGCTCCTCGCGACTGCCGCCGGTGCCACGGCGATGGCCCTGATCGTTACATCGACTGCTCAGGCACAGAAAACCTTGCG
>JBFWQN010000522.1:0-4014 GCA_050249405.1 Hyphomicrobiaceae bacterium
AGGGCGCCGATCCGCGTCCATGGCTCGCCAACGTGCACGCGGCGATCCCCGTCGCCGGCTCTCGCGACGCCGACTATGTGGTGCGCAACATCGTCGGCCTCGACATGGGAAAGGGCCTCGTCGCCATCGCCGAGAGCCTCGGCCCGGGCGACCGCGTGATGTTCGTGCGCCGCGATCGGGAGGCTGCCGAGAAGGACTTGCGCCGCATGCTCGCCGATTTGAAAACGCGCCTCTCGGGGCCGCCCAGGGCTGGGCTCTACTACTCCTGCGTCGCGCGCGGTCCCAACCTGTTCGACGGCGAGGCCTATGAGATGCGCGCCATTCGCGAGACGTTCGGCGACATTCCGTTTGCCGGCTTCTTCGGCAACGGCGAAATCTCGAACGACCGCGTCTACGCCTATACGGGCGTGCTCACGCTGTTCTCGTGACGGGTCACGGGGCGCGGCCGAGCGCGGCCGCGGTGAGCGCGCCGAGGCTCTCCTTCTGCCGGCCCTCGCCGTCGAAGTTGGCCGGGTCGAGCCAGCGCTCGTAGGCGGCCTTCAGCGCCGGCCAGTCGTCGTCGACCATGGCGAACCAGGTGGTGTCGCGCGTGCGGCCCTTGACGATGACGGCGCGACGGAAGTGGCCCTCGTAGGTGAAGCCGAACCGCTCCGCCGCGCGCCGCGACGGCGCATTGAGCGCGTCGCATTTCCACTCGAAGCGGCGATAGCCGAGGTCGTCGAGGACGTACCTCGCGAACAGGTAGTTGGCTTCCGTCGCAACCGGCGTGCGCGAGATGGCCGGCCCCCAGTAGATGCTGCCCGTCTCGATGCAGCGGTGCTCGGGCGTGATGCGCATCAGTGTCTGGCGGCCCTCGCAGCGGCCGGTCCGCTTGTCGATGACGGCGAACACCAGCGGATCGGTGGAGACGGCAGCCTTGGCGAGCCACTCGTCGAACACGGCACGGCTCGCGAACGGCGCCTCGAACAGGTAGCGGAACCGGCGGGCCGCATCGGGCGGCGTCGAGGCGGCGTAGAGCTCGTCGCCATGCCGCGCGGGATCGATCGGCTCCAGCCGGCAATATCGGCCGTCGAGAACGACGCGCCCCGGCCGCAGCGCCGGCGCCGGATCGACTTGTGGCCCGATGGGGAGGCCGGTCTCCGCATCGATCTCCTGCGGGATCTGGTCGTCGTGGATGGATGTCACGGAAGGCGGCTCCTCGGGCGCGGCAAGCACGGCGAGCACAGCCTACACCCGTTGCCCGCGACGGGACAGGACGGGTGAGGGGGCAGCGGCGGTGGGGCGGGCCTATAAAGATGCGGACGTTGCGGTCGGTCGGCCTACTGCACCGCAGCAACGTCGCCATGGACCAAAAGCTGTCGTGAGCGGGCGCAGCAAGCTCAGCGATCGCCTGCCGTACTGATTGCCGTCAATCCGCACTGCGGAGCTGTCGATTCGCGTGGTCGCGGCAATACCGATCTTCCGCCCGCTTTAGCCGGAGCCACTGAATGCATTCCTGCCTCGCGGCGCCTCGCATCTCAGCACAAGTCTGATGATCCTCGTTGGCGCCCTCAAGAGAACGCTCTGCTGACACCGCAACACTTGCCCAGAACAAGCGGCGGTGCGTTATGGTGTAGGGCAGTAGATCGAGGCGAGGGCGACAGCCACTGTCGATTAGTTGTTCCAGAGTCGGAGGGTAAGGTGGCCGCGCTCCGCACCAAAACGTGAGTCCAGCAAGCAGAACAACGGCGAACCAAAACGCCGATGCTTCCTCAGCAACCAATCGCATTGTGAAGAAGGCAACGAAAGCGGCTACCACGACTGCCAGGAAGTAGCTGAGCCAAACCACCACTATCGAGGCGTTTCGAGCCACGCCCAACACGATTCCTGATGTGATCAGAGCGCTACCGATCGCGGCGGCGAAAGCCAGCCACCAAATAGGCCTCAATTTGATGCCGGCCATTTCCCACCGTCACGCCAACAACGGCACAATGTCGGTCGGCCTTACGCCATTCAACACCCAATACCCGCTCTTGTTGAACCTACCTTGTGTTTCATGTGGCTCCACTCGCAACACAACGTGCCTGAAATCTGCGACTGGGTTGGCGGGGTGTGCGTCCGTGAAAGTCGGTGGTGCATCGAACCAAACGACTCGCGCGCTAGGGCAGGCGGCATCGAGCGTCGCGGGCAGCACCTCGCGGCCGCCGTTCATTCGTTCGGGACCGGTTCCGTCTCGCACAAAGAAGACCGTGGCCATGATCATCTCCCTGAAGAATTGATGCCGAACCGGCGAACTGCTGTCGGCGATCTAAACATCAGGCTGATAGCTAGATTAGCACGTGAATGCTACAAACGCCGCGTTGTGCATCACAGCAAAATTGGTTGGTGAAGGGTAAAAAAGGGTCACTCAGGACGATGGCGTGAACTGACCATGCTGCGCCCGCTCACGTCTCTTATCTCCGCAAAGCCCCCACTCCCCAACGCCTCCCCCCTACAGCGCAAATCCCCCGTCCACGAAGAACGACTGGCCCGTGGTGAAGGCGCTTTCGTCCGAGGCCAGGTACACCGCCACGTGGGCGACCTCCTCCGCGGTGCCGAGCCGGCCCATGGGCTGGCGGTCGATGAACATCTGGCGGGCCTTCTCGGTGCCGCCCACCTCGCGGCCGAGCGCGGCGATGCGATCGTCGAGCGAGGGCGACTGGATGGTGCCCGGGCAGATGCAGTTGCAGCGGATGCCCTTCTTGATGAAGTCGAACGCCACCGCCTTGGTGAGGCCCACCACCGCCGCCTTCGTTGCGGTGTAGACGTAGCGGTTGGCCACCGCCTTCGACGGCCCGGCGCCCGACGCCATGTTGATGACGACACCCTTGCCCCGCGCGATCATGCCCGGCAGGAACGCCTGGATGCCGCGGTGCATCGATTTCACGTTGAGGTCGAACGAGAAGTCCCAGTCCTTCTCGGAGCAGTGCAACGCATCGCCGTGATGCACGAAGCCGCCGCAGTTGAACAGGATGTCGACCGGGCCGACCCGCGCGGCCATGGCATCGACCTCGGCCGTGCTGAGAAGATCGAGCTTCAGGCACTCGGCGACGCCCGCCTCCTTCAGCCCCGCCATGCGCCCGACGTCGAGGTCCGTGGCGATCACGCGGGCGCCCTCGCGGGCGAAGGCGAGGGCCGTGGCGCGTCCGATGCCGGCGCCGGAGGCTGTGCAGAATGCCGTCTTGCCTGAGAGTCTGCCCGTCATGACGTTGTTCCCTGCCCTCGTGATCTCGTTGCCTCCCACAGTCTACACAGCGCTACGCCCCCCGCCAAAGTGCGCGGGCACGGTTGCGGCCCCGACGCCACGGCAGCCCGGAAATCGGCCGCGAAAGCTGCGGGAAAAATGGCCCGGGACTGGCGCGCGAGCCGCAACCGGGTGCAATGCTCGCACACCACCTGCATGACCAAGGGGACACACATGCGACGCGCGTCATTGCTTCTCGCCTCGGCCACCGCCCTCGCTCTTGCACCCGCACTCGCCAGCCCGGCCTTCGCCCAGTCGAAAAAAGGCAGCGCACCGGCCACGTGCGTGAAGAAGGCGGCAAGCGGCACCAACACCACCCGCGACGGCGCCATGTTCCAGGCCTGGGAGGCCGTGCTGCAGGCGACCGACTGGGGCTCGTGGGCCTCGTTCATGTCGTCGAGCGGCAAGATCGGCACGGCACCGGGCTACAAGGTCTCGAACGTGCAGTCGAAGTGCCAGACGGGCGGCCTCGGCTACAACTGCAAGATGCAGGCGACGCTCTGCAAATAGCAGACGGCGGAACCGCCATCGCGCCAATCGGCTTCTGACGGCATCGGCATGCACGTCGGAGGCGAGACGACCATGGCGCAAGCCGCGCCCGGCAATGCGACGCCCACATCCTGGTCGGCATTCCTGTTCTGGCTGACCGGCGTGCTGGTCGTGTCGCTCGCGGCGGCGGCATGGCTGGCGATGCCAGCGCTGCTGCTGGCCTTCGCTGCCGCGATCTTCGCCGTGATGCTGCGGGCGGTGGC
>JBFWQN010000523.1:0-3979 GCA_050249405.1 Hyphomicrobiaceae bacterium
AACAACCGCACCCACATGATCCGCATTCCCGATGCCGGGCGCTTCGAGTTCCGCCTTCCCGATGGCGCGGCAAACCCCTATCTGCTGCCGGCCGCCGTGCTCGCCGCTGGTCTCGACGGCATCAGGAGCAAGCGCAGCCCCGGAGAGCGGCTCGACATCGATATGTATACGCACGGCCACCTCGCGAAGGATGCGAAGCGGCTGCCGCTGAACCTACTCGATGCGCTGCGCGGCCTCGAAAGCTCGAGCGTGCTCGCCGCGTCCTTTGGTGAGAGCACGATCGCCTCCTATCTCAAGCTGAAGCACGCCGAGTGGAACGACTACGCGCGCCACTTGACCGAGTGGGAGCGGCACACGACGCTCGACTGCTGAGGGAGCGACCGTCAAGCCGCGCGGCAGCCCTGTCGAGCGCCAATAGGCTCGAGCCCCGTAGTTCCCAACCCACGATGGAGGCCGCGGCCTCGCACGCCGCGGGGATCGCCGTGATGATGGGGACGAGGCACGACACCGCGCGGGAGAGCTGGCACTGTCGTTGCAGGCGCAGGGCCTGAGCTATGGCGTGCCGGTGTCTGCATCATACGGAGGCAGAGCGGAGAGTCTCCGGCTAGGCGCCGGCATACCCACTGAGCACCGGGTCGATCTCGAGCTCGTGGGTGAGGAAATCGATCATGGCTCGCACGCGCAGCGGAACGTAGCGGCGTGACGCGTAGACGGCGTTGAGCGGCAGCAGCTTCGGCTCGTAGGCTTTCAGCAGGACCTTGACGGCGCCTCGCTCGACCTCGTCGGAAAACGCGAACGCCGGAATCACCGCGATGCCGAGTCCGGCGAGCACGCCCTCGCGCACGGCCTCGGAGTTGTCGACGCGGTAGCGTCCCGAAACGGTCACGGCGAGCGGTCCGCTCTTGCTCTCGAAATGCCAGCAGTCTCCCGTGGCAAGCCGTGTGTAGACGATGCAATCGTGGCCGATCAGATCCCCGGGTGTGCGCGGTGTGCCCCTGGCCTTCTGGTAGGCGGGCGAGGCCACCGTGAGCCTGCGCACCATGCCGACCTTTCGCGCAACGAGGCTCTGGTCGGTGATCTCGCCGACTCGGATCGCCAGATCGATGCCCTGCTCGACGAGATCGACGAAGCCGTCGCTCATGGCGAGATCGATCGCGACCTCCGGGTATCGGGCGAGGAACGAAGCCAATCGCGGCACGATGTGACGGCGCCCGAGCACGACCGGGACGGCGAGCCGTAGCGTGCCGGTCGGCATGGCCTGGCGTCGCCCGACCGCGTTCTCTGCCTCCCCTACGGCCTCGAGCGCGCGCAGCGCATGCTCGTAGAAGGAGCGGCCATCGTCCGTGAGCGTCAGGGCGCGCGTGGTTCGCGTCAACAAGCGCGCCCCCAAATGCTCCTCGAGGGCAGCCACTTGGCGGCTGATCGTCGGCTGAGTCGTGCCCTGCTCTGTGGCGACAGACGTGAAGCTTCCTGCCTCGACCACCCGAACGAACGTCCTCATGGGGCCCAACAGGTCCATACGGCTTCCATACGCTGTTTGCATGAATGATATGAAATCGCCAGCAGTTATGCAACGCGCGTGATCACGGCATGACTGTTGGCACAGCTCGTCGCCGAGCTCGTTCCATGAGCGCCTCGGAGAGCGGGCTGAGCCCAACCGGAGAAGTGACATGACGCTGCAAGCCGAGCTCGATGCCTTCAAGGCAACCTGGACCGAGCGTGTCGGCCCGGTCGTCGCGCAGATGATGAGCGACGACAACGCCGCCCTGCTCCCCCTGGCCGCGAAGGCGCTGAAGGTCGGCGACCGGTTCCCCGGCTTGACGCTTGCCGATCAACTCGGCCGTCCAACCGACATCGCGCAGCTTCTGTCCGATGGGCCAATCGTTGTCACATTCTACCGTGGCGGCTGGTGCCCGTACTGCAATCTCGAGCTGCGCGCCTATCAGAAAATGCTGCCCGAGATCCAAGCGCTCGGCGCTCGGCTCGTTGCCGTCACTCCCGAGACGCCGGACAACGCACTGTCGACTGCGGAGAAGAACGATCTCGCGTTTGCCGTTCTCTCGGACGATGCCGGGCGCCTCGCCGATGCGCTCGGCATCCGCTTCGAGCTGTCCGACGCGGTGAAGGCCTACTTCGTGAAGGCTGGGCACGATCTTCCTGCGCGCAATGGCAACGACCGCTGGTCGCTGCCGATGCCGGCAACCTACGTCGTCGGGACGGGTGGGCTTATAGCTTTGGCTTTTGTCGACCCCGACTATCGACGCCGCCTCGAGCCTGCAGCGGCCATCGCGGCCCTCAGAAAGCTGCGTCAACAGCCACAGGCCGCCTGATTGCAAAAAGATCATGAGCTGCAATTCACCCTGCACTCGTCGGCTCCATGCAGATCCTTCTCCGGCGGAGACATGGTCCTCGCCGCCGGGAAATGAGCCGAGAATGACGAGACAGATGCGATCGTAGCCAGCGCGCTTGAGGACACCACGCCTGTCGGGCCGGCGGGCTGCCAAACAGCCCTCCTGGTCCACGCAGCCTCGAGCGGAGCGTTCCGAAGGCGAGCAAAGCTCGAGCGAGAGAGAGACCATCATGGGCCACAGATTTGCGGAGCTCGCCTTTACGCCGAGCGTCAAGGCGCTGCAGGAGAAAAACGGCAGCCGCCGAAGCTATGCCCGCATGGAGGGCGGGCCACCGATGCGGCATCGCCTGAGCGATCGCGAAGTGCAGTTCATCACTGCGCGCGACAGCTTCTATATGGCGACGGTAAGTGAAACTGGCTGGCCCTATATCCAGCATCGCGGCGGGCCGGCGGGCTTTCTGCGCGTGCTCGACGAAAAGACCATCGGCTTTGCCGATCTCAGCGGCAACCGCCAGTACATCAGCACGGGCAATCTCTCCGGCAACGATAGGGTGTCGCTGTTCCTGATGGACTACGCCAATCGGGCGCGCCTGAAGATCCTGGGCCGTGCGTGCGTGGTGCCACCGGACGAGGCCGAGACGATGGCAAGGCTCGCCGTGGACGCTCCGGAGGCGCGCATCGAGCGAGGCGTCCTGATCGACGTCGAGGCTTTCGACTGGAACTGCTCGCAGCACATCACCGAACGCTACACGCTGGCCGAGGTCGAGGAGGCAACCGCCACCCTTCGCGCCCGCATCGCCGCGCTCGAGGCGCGGTTGCAGCGAGAGCAGACGGGATGATCGAGCTGTAGGCCAGGTTGGGCACGGTGCTCGTACGCACGGCGTATCGAGCTCATGCTCCGGCGCTCACTTATCGCGTCGGATGCAGGCCGGCATTGTCTCGACAAGGACACCCACAACGATATGAGACGGAGACGGTCGTTCACCGGGCTCAGCGGTCGGCTCGCCGCGTGCTTCACCGATCTTCGCCTTGGCGCTGCCGTCCGCCACTCCGTAGCTGATCTCCTGCGCCAGCGCATCTTCGGCATCGCACTCGGCCACGAGGACCTGATCGACCACGACGCGCTGCGCGACGATCCCGCACTCGCTGCCGTGCTCGACAAGCCGGGCGGACGCCTCGCAGGCAAGTCAACGCTCAACCGCATGGAGCACGCGGGCAAGATCGGCCGAGACCGCCACCACAAGCTCGACCACGATGCGAGCGCGATCGAGCGCCTGTTCGTCGATCTGTTCCTCGATGCACATCGCGAGCCGCCGTCCCGCATCGTGCTTGATCTTGATCCTGAAGTTGACCCGGTTTCGTGGAGCCCCCAGCATTTGGGTTCCAGGAGACCTCGATGGGCAGGAAGAGCAATGCTTACGCGCCGGAGTCCGGCAGCGGAAGATCGAGTTGGTTGCAGCCGGGCGCACGCCGGAGGAGCTTGCGCGCGAGTTCGAGCCGTCGGTGTCAAACGACATCCGGAACTGCCCCCCTTGCGTCATGAAGAACTGCCCCCTCCGTCGGGTTCATGGTTGCGTTGGCGGGTTGTCCGCGCCGGTGACGGCGTGGAGGGAGGCGGAGCCGACCGGA
>JBFWQN010000524.1:0-3975 GCA_050249405.1 Hyphomicrobiaceae bacterium
TCGAAAATCAGTGTGCTTAAGGCTCGAATCGTTGTTACGCCGTTCGCTGCACCGGGCGCTCGGGGCAGAGGCCGACATCCGGGCGCCGGCGCGCGCGTGTCGGCGCCTCCGGCAGATGCCGCAACAGGGTGCGGAAAGGCCGCTCCTGCAGCCACGCCGTCAGCCGTCCCCACTGGCCACCGCTCAAGCGCAGCAGGGTGCAGGTCGTCTGCATCCAGCGCGGCCTGAGTGCGCGAGCCCACTTGGCCCGGAAACGGCGCTCGGATAGGGCGAACGTCTGGTCCTTGCGACCGGGGCTCAGGTGCTCGAGGTGGAAGTCGATCACCCAGGCGGACCGGCCGAGAACGTCGGCCATCATGCAGATGTCGGCGCCATAGAGATGGAAGCCGTCGAGGTCGCTCGAAAAGCGCAGACCCGACTCGGCCCGGGCCACGATGAAATTCTCGTCGAGGCTCATGACGCGAGCGGGGAGCTGGCCGAGGCTGCGGTCATGCCCGTGCGGATCGCTGATGCGCATGGCGAGGCGGCCGGGCGCCAAGCCGCCGGCGTTGCCCGCCAGCGCCCAGAGAGGATCGCGGCGCTCGAGCTCGTCGAGGCATGCCTCGAGCCGATGACGGCCGTCCGCAAGCAGACGCACGTCCTGATGGCAGAGGATGACGATCCGGCCGCGTGCCGAAGCGAGCGCGGCGTTCAGGCCGGCGTACGCCGACGAAGCATCGCGCACGGCGACGAACTCGACGTCGTCACCGTCGAAGCCACCCGCGCGGAACGACTGGACCATTGCCCGGTGCTGGGTCTCGTCATTGACGAGAGTGGCAATGGTGTAGCCGAGGTGCGCCACGGCAGGCCGCTCGGCGGTGGACGTCAACTGCATGAAATGCTCTCCGGTGGCTTACCGCGCCGTCATGCGGGATGCGGGGCCGGTGTGTCTGTCATAGGCCGCTTGGAAGGCTCGTCCGGCAACCGATGCCAGCCGCTCCGCCATTCGGCGCGGCGCAGCCAGATGCGATGCCATGTCCGGGCACGCTCGCGGACGCTGCGGCGGCCCGTGACGGTGCCGGCAGCGGCGAGCACCAGCCAGCGGCCGAGTGGCCAGGCGGCATGGAGCAGCAAGCCGAGCGTGCGCGTGAGGGCCGGGAAATGCCGGCGCACGAGTGTCGCCTTGGCCGCGAGCAGCTTGACCATCTTGCCCTCGCGGGTCGCCTCCGAGGCACCACCGTGATGGACGATGGTGGCCTCCGGCGTGACCGCCGGGCGTGCACCGAGCACTCGGGCCCTGAGGCAGAGGTCGGCCTCCTCGCCGTACATGAAGAAGACTGGATCGAAGCCGCCGAGCCGCCTCCAGAACGCTACCGAAAGCATCAGGAAGCAGCCCGAGACGATGTCCACCTCGCGCTCGGTGTCGCGCGCCCAGCCGCCGATGGCCTCGCCGTTGAGCGTGGACGAGCCCGCAGCGATGCCGGTGAGGCCGGCCGCACGGCAGAACAGACGCCAGGGCGTCATGCGTCCCCAGGCCGAGGCCGGGTTGAGACGGCCGTCGGCAAACACCGTCCGTCCGCCCCAGATCATGGCTTCCGGCCGACGGCGGGCGAACGCGACGAGACGGTCGATGGCGCGGTCGCGGACGATCGTGTCGGGGTTGAGCAACAACAGCAACTCGCCCTTCGCCTCGCGCGCGGCGAGATTGTTGCCTCGGCCGAAGCCCAGATTCCGGCCCGGCCGCAAGAGGGTGGCACCGATCGGATGAGCGGCGATCGCCTCCGGCGATCCGTCGGTCGAGCCATTGTCGACGACGATCACCTCGAACGTGACGTCACGCGTCTCGGCGGCGATCGACTCGAGGCACGCGAGCGTCATGTCACGCGTGTTGTAGCTGACGATCAGGATCGAGACGGCCGGTGCCATGTCGGTTGGGCTCACAACTCGGTCAGGTTCTCGACCGCGTACTCGACTGATAGCGCCAAGGCTTGAATGCAGGCTTAACCGGCCGGAAAAACCTGTGGGCCGACGGAGACCGCCGGTTAAGGCTCATCGGCGATACTGGCACCGGGAAGCCCGCACGAGGCAGCGGGTGCAATGGAGCCACGGCATATGGGCGACCGGACCGGAGCCGCCACTTTCGACGGCATCGTGTGCATCGGCGGCGAGGATTGGTGGTACCACAACCGCGGGCACTTCGATTTCCAGATCATGCGGCGGCTCGCGCGCAACTGGCCGGTGCTGTTCGTCAATTCTCTCGGCGTCCGTATGCCAAGCCCGTCCGAGGGGTCGCAATTCCTGACGCGGATAACGAGGAAGGCACGGAGCCTCGGCCGCGGTCTGGCTCGCGTCGAGAACGGCTTTCACGTGTTCTCGCCGATCGCCATTCCGGGCGAGCGCGGGCGCTGGCTGACGGGTTGGGCCCTCGCTCCGCAGATCCGCATGGCGGCTGCCGCGGCGGGCATCCGCCGGCCACTGCTCTGGGTGCACTGTCCGGCGGGTGCCGAGTTGATCGATGAGATTCCACACGCTGCGTTGATCATGCAGCGGACCGACCGCTTCGAGGCCTTCCCGGAGGCCGATGGGGATCTCGTGCTGCGCCAGATCCGCGAGCTGAAGGCGCGCGCCGACCTGGTGGTCTATTGCGCGCCGCATCTCGAGGCGGAGGAGCGCCGCGAGGTGCGCCGCACGCTGCTGCTGACGCATGGGGCCGACGTCGAGGCCTTCGCCGCAGCCGGCCGCGGTGATGGGCCTGTCCCGGGCGACGTGGCAAAGCTTCCCAGCCCGCGCGTCGGCTTCGTCGGCGGCATCGACGCGCACACCTTCGATCCGGAGCTCTTCCTCGGCGTGGCACGTGCCCTCGCCGACTGTCAGCTCGTCATGGTCGGCGGCATGTCGCTTCCCGCCGGATGGTGCCCGCTGCCGAACGTGCATTTCCTCGGCCGCAAGCCATACGACGAGGTTGCCGGATACATGGCCGCGTGCGACGTGCTCATCATGCCGTGGAACCGCAGCGACTGGATCAAGGCGTCGAACCCGATCAAGCTGAAAGAGTATCTGGCGACCGGCCGGCCCGTGGTGACGACCGATTTCCCGGCGCTCGACGGCTGGCGCGATCTCGTCGCCGTCGCCGAGGGGGCGGAGGCTTTCGCGGGGGCCATCCAGCGGGCGCTGGCAGAGAAGCCAGACCACGCCGCCGTGCTCGCCCGTCTCGCGGCCGAGACGTGGGACGCAAAGGCGGACGTGCTGCGCGCGGCCATTTCCGGCCTCGGCTGCTCGTTCGCTCCGACGCGAGCGGTGGAGCGACGGGCGGGGTGATCGGACCCGGCAGGGCGGGGAGGTCTTCGGGCTCCCGCATGTCGTCGGGGGCAGGCCCGCACGTGCGCTGAACGCGAGAGCCGTGCTGCTCGCATCCACGCACCGGGTTCAGGCACAGGTTTCAGGCGCCGCGTTTGCGCATCCTCTCGGATCGGCGCTAGGCTTCCGTCCTGGACAGGAGCCGCCCCATGCTGGCAGAGCGCAGCCGCGCGCATCTCATGATCATCGACGTGCAAGAGAGGCTGGCGCCGCACATCGCGGGCGGTGAGGCCGCGGCGGCCAACTGCGTGCGGCTGGTGCGCTATGCGCGCCGGCTCGGCGTGCCGGTGACGTTGACGGAGCAATATCCCAAGGGGCTCGGTGCCACGGTGGAGAGCTTGCGCGAGGCCGCCGGTAACGAGGTGCCGTGCCTCGAGAAGATCTCCTTCTCGTGCTGGCGCGACCATGCCATACGGGCCCGCATCGAGGCTCTCGAAGGCGAAGGGCGCGATCAGATCGTCGTCGCCGGGATGGAGACGCACGTCTGCGTCGGCCAGACGGTGCTCGACCTCAGGGCTGCCGGAAAAACCGTGCTCGTCGTCGCGGTCGCCGTGGGCTCGCGCGTGGCGGCCGTGCGCGATCTCGCCATCGTGCGTTTCCGCGCGGCCGGGGCCTCCATCGTCGCGCAGGAGATGATTG
>JBFWQN010000525.1:0-3971 GCA_050249405.1 Hyphomicrobiaceae bacterium
CGAACGGCGGCACGTCGAAGCTCTACCTCGATGCGCGCTGGGAGATCGAGGCGCCGTCGGGCCTGTTCCTGGCTCTCGGTGTCGGGGCAGCCGTGCACGACGGCAAGCTCGGTCCCACCGACCCTGACGCCAAGGCTCTCGGCAGCCGGCTGTTGTTCCACTTCCCGGCGGAGATCGGCTGGCGCTTCGACGGACACAACAGCGTATCCGTCTATTTCGAGCACATCTCCAACGGCTACACGCAGGATTACAACGAGGGTCTCGATTCGATTGGGCTACGCTATGGCCATCGGTTCTGAGCGATGATCGATACTCCGGCCCGCCCGCGAGACCCCGAGGGCCGGAAAGCGTAACCGTCCGCTCAGCGATAGGGCTCAGACGGCGACGTTGTCGATGAGCCGGGTCTTGCCGAGCCAGGCGGCGGCGAGCACGCGGCCCGGGCGACCGCTGCCTGGGGACCATTCCGCGAGCGTCTCCGCGTCGCGCACCGCGACGTAGTCGATCGGACCGAAGCCAGCCGCGGCGAGTGCAGCCGAGCCATCTCGAATCGCAGCATCGTGGCGATTGTCCCGCGCTGCCGCCGCAACCTTCTCGATCACCTCGAAAATCGTCACCGCGCAGCGGCGCTGGTCGGGCGTCAGATAGCGGTTGCGCGACGACATGGCGAGCCCGTCGGCCTCGCGAACCGTTGTCCCTGGCAGGATCTCGAGCGGCAGGTCGAGGTCCCGAACCATTTGCTGGATGACGCAGAGCTGCTGGTAATCCTTCTCGCCGAAGCAGGCGAAGTCGGCGCCGGTCTGCGTGAAGAGCTTGCAGCACACGGTCGCGACCCCGCCGAAGAAGTGCGGGCGGAAATCGGTCTCCAGGCCCTGCGCGGCGCCCGCCGGCACGATCCGCGTGGCAAACCCCTCCGGATACATGACCTTTGCTGTCGGCGCCCAGACCAGATCGCACTCGACCGTCGCCAGCTTGGCGAGATCGTCCTCGAAGGTTCGCGGATACTTGTCGAAGTCCTCGGTCGGCGCGAACTGAGCCGGATTGACGAAGATCGAGGTGATCGTCCTGCGTGCCCGGGAGCGACCGAGGCGCACCAGCGACAGATGGCCCTCGTGCAGCGCCCCCATGGTCGGCACGAGTGCCACCGACTCGCCGGCACGGCGCCACGCGGCGACACGCTGGCGCAGATCGCCGACGGTGCTCGAAACGTGCGGCAGGCTTTGCGACACGGGCAGAGTCTCCTCTCGCTCGATGGGCACGGGCAGGCTCCCACAAGGGCGCGCAATTCACTCTGCCATAGTGGCGGCGTCAAGCCGCTCGCTCGTCCGCCCCCCGCGAAAGGCGTGCGGGCTTCGAGACAGGCTCATCTGCGAGCCGGCGATTCAGCTTCAGCTTGCCCGCGTGCGGCAGTTGGCCGAAGCTCTCCGCCGACATCCACCCGGAGACGTCCATGCTCAAGCTCTACTTCTCGCCTTCGACCAGCTCGCTCGCGACGCACATCGCCTTGATCGAGGCGAATGCTCCGTTCGAGCTCGTACCCAAGCTGTTGTCCAAGCAGGAGACGCGGACGGCCGAGTTTCTCGCGCTCAATCCCGACGGCAAGGTGCCCGCGCTCGTCACCGAGGGCGGCAACGTGCTGACCGAGGTCGCCGCGACGCTCTACTACATCGCGCGCAAGCACCCGGCCGCAGGGCTGTGGCCCGAGGGCGATCTCGAGGCCGAGGCGCAGGTCGTCTCATGGATGTCGTTCGCAGCCTCGGGAATGCATCCCGCCCGCGCCAAGGGGCCGGAGCATGTCGTCACCGCCTTGAATGTAGCGGAGAAAAAGCTCGGGGGTCGCGAGTGGGCGATCGGCAGATACACCATCGCCGACATCCATCTCTTCCGCGTCTTCTGGCGCTTCCGGCCCGGCGTCGAGCAGCCGAAGGGCACGTGGCCGGGGCTGGAAGCCCATCATGACCGCATGCTCGCGCGTCCGGCCGTGCAAAAGGCGCTCGAGAGCGAGAAGAAGTACGGGTGACCGGCTCGGGGCAGGGGCGCCGATCGGCGCCTCTCGCCTCATGCCATTGCGTGCATCCGCCCACGGTTCAGGATGTGGGCGGGATCGAACACGGTCTGCAGCTTGGATGTGATGCGCGCGAGCCCCGGCTCGAGCGGCTGGAACACGTCGATCGTCGCGCGCACGGACGGCTCGGCGCGAATGAGCGTCGCGTGTCCGCCGTGGGTGGCGATGACCCGGCGGATGTCGGCCGCGCCGGCATCGGATGTGGGCAGCACCTCGGCCCACACGAGTCCCCCCGCCCAGTCGTACCAGGCGTGGCAGGCCATGTAGCGCGTGATCGCCGCGACCACCTTCGGGCCGGCCTGCGGCGAGGTCGAGATGCGCCACAGCGGCGCGGTCGTTCCCTGCAGCACCGAGAGCAGGCGAAGCTCGTCCCACAGCGCCACCGAGCTGTCGTTGCCCAGCACGTAGACTTCGCCGTAGGGCTTCAGCTCGTCCTTGAGGCGGCCCGTGCGATAGGCGACAGACGCGGAGAAGTTCTCGATGCGGACCGCCGTCACCGCGCGGCTCTCGGCCTTGAGCCCCTGGTGCCACAGCCGTGCCGCCAGCGGCTTTTGCAGATGGACCGCACCGGAGACCTCATAGGGGCTGGTGATCGCCGTGGTCAGTGCCTCGATGGCGATGGTGTCGTCGAGGCCGAGCAGCACGAGCGTTGCCGTCTCCTCCGGTCGCGGCATCACCTTGAACGTCACCTCCGTCAGCACGGCGAGCGTGCCCCAGCTTCCCGTCAGCGTGCGTGCGAGGTCGAGGCCTGTCACGTTCTTCATGACGCGGCCGCCCGAGCGGAAAGCGACGCCCTCGCCCGAGATGGCGGTCACGCCGAGCAGGTGATCGCGGGCCGCCCCCGTCGCTATGCGGCGCGAGCCCGAGATGTTCATCGCGAACAGCGCGCCGACGGTGCCGTTGCCGAGCTCCTGGCCGATCACACCGGCGAGGTCGACCGGCTCGAACGCGAGCATCTGGCCCTGGCTGTGCAGGTCGCTCTCGATGCGCGCAAGGGGGGTGCCGCCGCGCGCCGACATCACCAGCTCCGTCGGCTCATAGAGCCGGACCCCCGTCAGCGAGTTGGTGGTCATGACCAGGGTCGTCGCCATCGGCCGCCCGATGTCGCGCTTGGTCCCGTTGCCGATCACCTCGACCGGCGTGTTGCTCTTGGTCGCATCGACCAAGGTGCGCTGAAGCTCCCACTCGGTCGCGGGTCGGAGCACGGACTGCTGTTGCACGTTGGCGGCTCTCCTGCGAGGCGGGCGGCAGGCTCGATCTGGCTGGCGCCAAACTGCCATCGGCGCCGGCCACCCGCAACCGCGGCGCGATTGCGTCGGGCAAGCTCCTGTCAGCAATCCTCGCCGAAGCCGTCCTCGACCAGCGCCTTGAGCGCGGCCAGAGCCGCCGCTGCCTCGCGGCCTTCGGTCTCGATGACGATCGTCGTGCCCTGACCTGCCGCCAGCATCATGAGGCCCATGATCGACGTGCCACCGACCGTCTGCCCTTCGCGGCTGACGTGGATGGTCGCGTCGAAGGTCTCTGCGCACTTGACGAACTTCGCCGACGCGCGCGCGTGCAGCCCCTTCTTGTTGCGGATGAGCAGCTCCACCCGCAGCTTGTCCTCAGGCATCGATGGTCCCCAAGCGCCCGTCGCCTCAAGTCTCGCCGGAGAGAACCTGGCTGGCAACGGAGATGTACTTGCGCCCGGCCTCCTTGGCGAGATCCACCGCCTCGGCCAGGGGCTTGTCGCGCCGCACGCTCGCAAGACGCACGAGCATCGGCAGATTGACGCCGGCCAGAACCTCGGCCCCCGTGTCGTCCATCACCGAGATGGCGAGGTTGGAGGGCGTGCCACCGAACATATCCGTCAGGATCACCACGCCGCGGCCCCGGTCGGCGCGCTTCACAGCCTCGATCAGCTCCGTCC
>JBFWQN010000526.1:0-3962 GCA_050249405.1 Hyphomicrobiaceae bacterium
GCTGTATCTCGCCAGTTCCTCGCGCGCCTCCTTGCCTTCCCGGTCGATCGCGACTGCCCGCTCCTCACCGAAACGACGGGCGTGCTCGGCAAAGCTATGGCGCAGGCTGCCGCTGGCAATGCCTCCATTGCGAGTCGAGGCGCCTTCGCCCGGGCGCATGGCATCGAAGATCTGCACCGAGCGTCCGGCACGGGCCAGCGTCAGGCCCGCCGACAGCCCGGTGTAGCCGGCGCCGACGATAACCACGTCGGACCGCGATGCCACGGTTGCCGGGTCGAGAATCGAGGGTGGCGCCGCCTCCCACCAATAGGGCTCGTTACGTATCATGCCTCGCGCCCAGCAAAGCGCCGGCACGCGCCGACGGGCGCGCCGCCCGATGCGACCGCCTCACAATTCTAGACATGAAGCGATGCAACGGACAATGGCGCAATGGCATGATCGCTGACGGAGCCATGCCGCACCCGCCCAAATGCGGGTCGGCAAAACCTCGCTCAGCTACTTCGGTGCCAGGATCATGATCATCTGATTGCGGCCCTCGAACTTGGGCTCGTACTCGACCTTGGCAATGCCCTCGGTGTCGGTCTTGACCCGCTGGAGCACCTGCATTCCGAGATCGGTGTGCGCCATCTCGCGTCCGCGAAACCGCAACGTGATCTTGACCTTGTCGCCTTCCTCGAAGAAGCGGCGCATGGCTTTCAATTTCGTCTCGTAGTCGTGGTCGTCGATGGCCGGGCGCATCTTGATCTCCTTGACCTCGACCACCTTCTGCTTCTTTCGCGCCTCGGCCGCCTTCTTCTGCTCCTGATACTTGAACTTGCCGTAGTCCATGATCTTGCAGACCGGCGGCGTGGCATCAGGCGATATCTCGACAAGATCGAGCCCCGCGTCGATGGCCTTGCTCAAGGCCTCGAGACGTGCCACGACGCCGACGTTCTGGCCGGTCTCATCGATCAGGCGGACCTCCCGGACCCGGATCGCCTCGTTGATCCTCGGACCGGTTTGCTCGCGCTCAGGCGCGGCGCGCATTGGACGGCGTATGTTCGCTCTCCGTTAGTTGCTACGATTTCAGTCTGTCGCTTGCCCGAAGCAAGACGCAATGCAATGAGATTGCTGCACGGCAGCGTCACCTCGACGCAGATCTTCTGAATCTCGCACTTGCGCGCGCCAAGTCAAGTCATTCGAGGTCACCATCTGTCCGAAAGGAGCGAAGCTCCGACCGAAAGGCCTCAGCCAGGCGTGTGCCGAGCAGCTCATCGTAGGTCGAAAGCGTCGCGAGCTGCATCGACTCGACGGTGAAATGTGCAGCCACATGCCGGCGAGCTCGAATGCCGATCTCGTGGCGCTGCTCGGATGAAAGCTCAAGCGCGGCCTCCAGCGCCGTCGCGAGCGCCCCCTCGTCACGAGGCGTCACAAGCCAGCCGGTCGCCGTTCCCTTCGGCGCGCGATGGTCGTCGAGGACGGTCTCAGGCGGCGCACCGATGTCCGTTGCGATGATCGGGCACGCCATAGCCTGGGCCTCGATGGCGGCTCTGCCGAACGCCTCGGGCTCACTGGATGCTACAACACCGACATGGGCGATGGCGAAAGCTGCAGGGATATCATCAACATGGCCTGGAATTCGAACATTGTCGGCAATATCCAGCCGGCGCGCCAAGTCCCACAATCCCTGCTTGTACTCGACGCGCCCCTGGTCGTCGCCAGCCAGGACCAGAACCGTCTGGCGAAGTTGCCCCTTGCCTCTCAACCGTGCGGCCGCCTCCAGCAGAGTCTGCTGGCCTTTCCACCCCGTCAGTCGAGCGGCTTGCAGCACAACTCTATCAGTCGGTCCGATGCTCCATGCCTGGCGAAGGCGATCTCGTCGATCCGGTGCAACCTTGGCTGGATCAAAGCGAGAGAGATCGACGCCACGATGAATGATCCTGACCGTGCTCGCGTCGACGGCGTACCTGGACGTGATGAGGGACGCCGTATAGCCGGAATTGGCGATCACTCGATCGCCGCGAGCCATAACGCTCTTATAGATCGACTTCAGGCGATTCCGCTCGACATAGGCGCCGTGATAAGTGGTCACGAACGGAAACCCGCCGCGTCGCGCCGCCATGAGCGCGCTCCAAGCCGGCGCCCGACTGCGGGCATGCATCAGTTGAATGTTCCCGCCACGCGCCAAGCTTTGTAAGTCGCGCGAATTGGCCAGCATTCGCATAGGGTTCTTAGTCGCGACCGGGAGCCAGACGATCTCGCCTCCTGCCGCGACGACGAGATCCGCCATGCGTCCGCCTTCCGTCGCCACGAGCGCCCGACCGCCCGCGCGAACGATCGCGGAGGTCATTTCGATAGTCGACAGCTCCGCCCCTCCGGTGTCGAGGCGAGGTATAATTTGAAGTATGGTCGGTCGCACGCGGGGCACGTTCAACGCCCTTCCAGCCAGGGAGATCGCGATCGTGGGGCCAGCGAAACCTCAGTTTGTCGAGATCGGCCATGCCGCTGATTGCCGCCGCATCGCCTGCATCGTGGAGCGCCGGTCGCAAACGCCCGGAACGGGGGTTCTCTGGCTACCCGGCTTCAAGTCGGAAATGACCAGCACGAAGGCGACGGCCCTGGCTGCCTGGGCGGAGCAACACGGGATCGACATGACGCGGCTCGACTACTCGGGACACGGCCAATCCGAGGGACGCGTCGAGGACGGCAGCATCGGCCGTTGGCTGGAGGAGGTAAAAGCCGTCTTTCTAGATGCGACCCAAGGAAACCAGGTGGTGGTCGGCTCCAGCATGGGCGGCTATCTGGCTTTGCTGCTTTTACGAGACCTCCTGGCCGATAAGCCCGCTGCGGCAGAGCGAATTCGCGCGCTTGTCCTGATCGCGCCAGCTTGGGACATGACCGAGCGCTTGATGCTGCCCCGACTGACGTCTGTGGCTTTACGTGAGTTGCAGGAGACAGGCGTGTATCTGCGCCCTTCGCGCTACGGCGACGGGCCGTATCCCATCACACGGCATATGCTCGAGGAGGGCCGACGACACCTTATCGGTGATGCGTCATTCGATCCGGGGCGACCCGTCATCATCCTGCACGGGCTTCAGGACCCCGACGTCCCATGGGAGCACACACTGGAGCTCGACTCGCGACTGCGGGGAGATCGAGTGAGAGTGACTGCTGTTCCGGACGGGGATCACCGTCTATCCAGGCCACAGGACATCGCGCTATTGCTCGAGACTGTGGAGCAAGCGTGCGGGATGTAGCCCAGGAATTTCTTGTATCCAACGCAAGGCGCAGCCTGCTTCAGGCTGGAGCGGATGCCCGAACCTCAGCGGAGGCAAGCGCCAAAATGAAAAACCGCCGTCCTGCAGAGCAGGACAGCGGTTTTTCATATTTTTCATCGACAGAGGAGATCTCGACTTCGCTCCTAAGTTTCGGAGCTATTTCATTCACCTCTTGGCAGACCTGGCAACGACCTACTCTCCCGCGTCTTGAGACGAAGTACCATCGGCGCTGGGGCGTTTCACGGCCGAGTTCGGAATGGGATCGGGTGCAGCCACCCCGCCATAGCCACCAGGTCGGCGAAGAGGTGAATGACTTCTGGTCTGCCTTGCGGCAACGGCACGAACATCCGTTTTCTTTTATTCGCTCATCCGTCCGACCCGATCTTGAGGGTCGGCTTCGCATGACAACTTGCGCTGACATTAGCTCTCAGGACGAGCGATGCTACGACGAGCATTGCTTAATGAGAGCAACCAAGCCAATCGAGCTATTAGTACCGGTAAGCTACACGCTTTGCAGCGCTTCCACACCCGGCCTATCAACGTGGTGGTCTTCCACGGCTCTCGAGGGAGAACTGGTATCGAGGTGGGTTTCCCGCTTAGATGCTTTCAGCGGTTATCCCGTCCGCACATAGCTACCCTGCTGTGCCGCTGGCGCGACAACAGGTCCACCAGAGGTGCGTCCAACTCGGTCCTCTCGTACTAGAG
>JBFWQN010000527.1:0-3957 GCA_050249405.1 Hyphomicrobiaceae bacterium
TGAACTCGACGACGCGGCGCCCGCTCTGGGAGATCGCGCCGGAGACGCTCGCCGAGGAATGGAGCCGGGCGGGAGCTTGCTCCCGCGAGGCGCGCGCCGGCTGCCGTCCCAGTCTGATCGGGGCGTCGCGGGACCTGCGCGAGCAGTCGCTCAACCGCCTGCGGCTGTCGCCGCTGGTGCGCGAGTGCACTCCCGACCCGCTGCTGGAGCGGCCCCAGACCGACGCCACGCCGCGCTACTGCTTTCCGGCCCACCAGAAGCTCGACACCGACGCCTGCTGCCGCATGCAGCGCGCCTTGCACGATCAGGCGTTCGCCCACTGGTCGGCACCGGCTCAGCGCTCGGTCGCGGCCGAGCTGGATCGCTGGATATTCCTGCCGCTGAAGACGTTCTTCGTGCTCATCATCGTCGTCATCGGGCTGCTGCTGATCCGCTGGAAGTCGCGTCTCGTCGCGCACTACGGGCCGCTGCTGCCGGCGATGGAGCGCGGCCTCCAGATCGGCGCACTGGCCATGCTGCCCTGGCTCATCATGGACTACGGCAACCAGCAGGTGACCGACATTCTCTACGGCCCCGGCGGCGGCTTCCCCATGCGCCTCAGCCTCGTGCTCATCCCGTGGGCGGTGCTCGTGGCGGGCTACTTCGCCGACCGGGTGAAGGTCGGCTTCGCGGCGCTGGTGCGCGGCAGCGGAGCCGTCATCTCGGCGGCTGCCTATCTGAACTATCGCGACGTGTTCGACTGGTCGGCGAAGGCCCTCGGCGTGGGCGCCCCGCCCATCCATTTCTTCACCCTGGGTCTCGTCTCGCTGCTGGCCATCGGCTGGCTCCTGCAATGGATACCCGGCGCGCTGCGCGGCGAGGACAAGGGCGACGACGACCCGGCAACCGGCGATCCCGATCCGCAGCCTGTCGATCGCCCCCTCACCTGAGCCAACCGGGAGACGGCCTTGCTCGCCATTCACGACCTCTCGGGGGGGTGCCTCGCCTGCCGCAACGACGGCGCCATCACGGCCGAGGCCGTCTGGGTCGACCTTCTCGACCCGACTGCCGAGGAGGACGCGCGCGTCGAGCAGGCGCTGGGCATCTCCATTCCGACCCGGGCCGAGGCCCGCGAGATCGAGGCCTCGAGCCGCCTCTACCGGGAGAACGGCGCCCACTACATGACGGCCTTCGTCATCTACAATGCCGATGCGTCGATTCCGGATGGCGCCACGGTGACGTTCGTCCTCGCCGGCAACCGGCTCGTCACTATCCGCTACCACGAGCCCCGCGCCTTTCCGATCTTCGCCGCCCGCGCTGCAAAGGGCGAGGTCGAGTGCGCCTCCGCCCCGCATGTGCTCGCCGGCATCCTGGAGACGATCGTCGACCGCATGGCCGACGTCATCGAGCGCACCCAGGACGAGGTGGAGACGATTGCGCGCGGTGTCTTCGGCTCGCGGCCGGACAGCCGCACCTATGCCCGGCGCCTCGACGCGGTGCTGCGCGGCGTCGGCCGGCAGGGCGACATCACGGCGCGGCTCGAGGAAAGCGCGTTCTCGCTCGAGCGGGTGCTCGCCTACCTCGGCGGCGTGCTGAAGGATCGGGGCGAGGCGCCGGCGGTCCTCGCCCGCGTGGAGACGATCCTGCGCGACGTGCACTCGCTGTCGCAGCAGATGCGCTTCCTCACGGACCGCACCACCTTCCTGCTCGACGCCACGCTCGGCGCCATCTCGATCGAGCAGAACAAGACCATGAAGATCTTCTCCCTGCTCGCTGTCACGATGATGCCGCCGACGCTGGTCGGCTCGATCTACGGCATGAACTTCAAGCACATGCCCGAGCTGGAATGGACGTCGGGCTATCCGATGGCCCTCGGCCTGATGCTCCTCGCCGGCCTGCTGCCGTACCTGTACTTCCGGTGGAGAGGGTGGATTTGAGGGTGGAGCCAGCCCTTTCGGGCGGTGTCGCGCCAGACGCTCACGTCACATGTGGATCGCCCGTTTGGCCACGGCGAGCGAGGCCTCCTTCAGGGCCTCGGCGAGCGTCGGATGGGCGTGGCAGGTTCGCGCCAGATCCTCGGCCGAGCCGCCGAACTCCATCAGCACGGCCGCCGCGGCAATGAGCTCACCCGCCTGCGGACCGACGATGTGCACGCCGAGAACCCGGTCGGTCTTGGCATCCGCCAGCACCTTCACGAAGCCGTCCGTGGTGCGGTTCACCTTGGCGCGGCCGTTGGCCATGAACGGGAACTTGCCGACCGAGTACGCGACGCCGGCAGCCTTGAGATCCTCCTCCGATCGCCCGACCGAGGCCACCTCGGGGCTCGTGTAGACGACGCTCGGGATCACCTCGTAGTTGACGTGCCCGGCCTGTCCTGCGAGCCGCTCGGCGAGCGCCACGCCCTCGTCCTCGGCCTTGTGCGCCAGCATGGGCCCGGCGATCACGTCGCCGATGGCGTAGATGCCGGCGACGCTCGTCGCGAAATGCGTATCCACCTCGATGCGCTTGCGGCCATCGAGCTTGACGCCGATCTCCGCGAGATCGAGCCCGTCGGTATAGGCCACTCGGCCGATCGCGACGAGCACCACGTCGGCGAACATCTGCTCGGCCGCTCCGCCTTTGGCAGGCTCGACCGTCACGTTGCAGCCCGAGGCGTCTTTCGCGAGCGCCGTCACCTTCTGGCCCAGGCGGAACTTGAAGCCCTGCTTCTCCAGCAGCCGCTGGAACTGCTTCGCCACCTCGCCGTCCATTCCGGGCAGGATGCGATCCAGGTATTCGACGACCGTCACATCGGCACCAAGCCTGCTCCATACGGAGCCAAGCTCCAGGCCGATGACACCGGCACCGACGACGAGCAGCTTGCCCGGCACCTTGTCGAGCGCGATGGCGCCGGTGGACGAGACCACCCGCTTCTCGTCGATGTCGATCCCGGGAAGGCGGGCCACGTCCGAGCCCGTCGCGATCACGATCGACTTGGCGGAGAGCATCTGCTTGCCGCCCTTGTCGAGTGCCACCTCGACCGCGCCGGGAGCCGGGATGCGGCCGCTGCCGTGGAGCACGTCCACCTTGTTCCTCTTGAAGAGGTAGGCGACGCCCGCAACGTTGCCGGCTACGCCCTCGTCCTTGAACGCCTGCAGTCTCGCGAGGTCGAGCTCCGGCCGCACGCCGATGCCCATCGCCGCGAACGAGTGGCGCGCCTCCGCATACATCTCGCTCGCGTGCAACAGCGCTTTCGACGGGATGCAGCCGACGTTGGCGCACGTGCCGCCGTGCGTCGCACGCTTCTCGACGACGGCCACCTTCATGCCGAGCTGGGCGCAACGGATGGCGCAGACGTAGCCGCCGGGCCCGCTGCCGATGATGACGACGTCGTAGGTGGTGGTCATGTCTCTCTCGCCGGTTCGCCGCTGACGCGGCCCGATTTGCCTGCCCTGATCGTCCGCCCGACGGCCGTGCTGCGCCTCACAGCGACTGCGCGGCGAGAGGCGCGTTGAACGCCCAGACGTGACCGAAGGGATCGCGCACCCGGCCATAGCGGGCGCCCCAGAACATGTCGCCCGGCGCGATCGTCACCTCGGCGCCAGCTGCGACGGCTCGGGCCACGGCAGCATCGACGTCGGCCGGCGTCGTGAGATGGATGTTGATGGTCATGCTGGCTCCACCGCGCGAGGGAGGAGCCAGCACGTCCGGTTGCCACTCGGGGAACTCGTCGTGCAGCATCACCTCGCCACCGAGCAGCTCGAGGTTGGCGTGGAGTATTCTCACTCCGTCGCCCGCCAGCTGGCGCATCGTGCACACCGCCCCGAACGCCCGCTCGTAGAAGTCGATGGCGGCCACCCCGCCCTTCACGCAAATGTGCGCCTGGATGCGCGGCGGCTCGGAGCCGTAGGCCATGACAGCCTGCCCTACCGCTTTCCGATGGCCGCGAGCAGCACCTCGAGATTCGCTGCCATCGTCCTATGGGCCTGATCGAAAGAT
>JBFWQN010000528.1:0-3954 GCA_050249405.1 Hyphomicrobiaceae bacterium
TGGGTGCGCGACCGGCTCACCTTCTCCGGCTCCGACGAGATCTCCGGCTACCTGTTCGCGGTCGGCACCAGCTGGTCGCTGTCGCACACCCTCGTCACGCGGGGTCATGTCCGCATCGACGCGGTCTACGGCAACTTGTCTCCGGCCGTACGGGCCTGGCTCGACCTCGTGGCGCTCGTCTGCCTCGCAGTGTTCGTCGGGGCCCTCGTCGAGCGCGCGTGGGACGTCTCGGTCACGAACCTCATCGAGTACAACCGGTCGAACACGAACCTGCGCATCCCGCTCGCCTGGTCGCAGCTGCCCTGGATGGCGGGCATCGTGCTGTTCTTCACGACGATGGTGGTCGCCATCCTGCGCACCATCGGCCTCCTCCTTCGCGGCGACTACGCGACGGTCAACGCCATCGCCGGTGCCTCCTCGCAGGACGAGGAGATCGAGAGCGAGCTCAAAGGCCTCGGGATCGAGCGGCCGCACGTGGAGAAGGCCTGAGCCATGCTGGTCACCGCGCTTGTCTGCCTCGTCGTCCTGCTCGCGCTGAGCGTGCCCGTCGCCGCCGTCATGGGTGTGCTCGGCATGGCGCTGAACAACTTCTACTCGTTCATGCCACTGCACCGGGCCATGGGCGAGATCATCTGGAACTCCTCGAGCGAGTACATCCTGTTCGCCATCCCGCTGTTCGTGATGCTCGGCGAGATCCTGCTCCGTGCGGGCATCGCCGAGCGGGCCTACAACGCCATCGCACAATGGCTGTCCTGGCTCCCCGGCGGTCTGATGCATGCCAACATCGGCACGTGCGCCATGTTCGCGGCCACCTCGGGCTCGAGCGTGGCGACGGCGGCGACCGTCGGCACCGTGGCCATCCCCGAGATCAAGAAGCGGGGCTACAACGAGCCGCTCTTTCTCGGCTCGATCGCGGCCGGCGGCACGCTCGGCATCCTCATCCCGCCGTCGATCAACTTCATCCTCTACGGGCTGCTCACCAACAACAGCGTGCCGCGCCTCTATCTCGCGGGCTTCATCCCGGGCTTCCTGCTCGCCGGCATGTTCGGGCTCATCATCCTCGTCGCCTGTCTTCTCGATCGGGCCAAGGGCGGCTCGCCGATCGACACGAGCTGGCGCCAGCGGCTCTCCGGCCTGTTCGATCTGATCCCGCCGCTCCTGATCTTCCTGGTCGTCATCGGCACCATCTACGCAGGCTATGCGACGCCCACGGAGGCCGCCTCGCTCGGCGTGGTCGCCTCGCTGCTGCTCGCCGCCTACGAGGGCAAGGTCTCGCTCTCCATGCTGCGTGCGGTCGGCGAGGGCACGATGCGCACGACCGCCATCATCATGCTCATCATCCTCGCGGCCCAGTTCCTGAACTTTGTGCTGGCTGCGCTCGGCGCTACGGACGGCATCGGGCAGGCGATCGACAAGCTCGGTCTCGGCAAGTACGGGACGATGGTCCTGATCGTCGTGATGTACCTGATCCTCGGCTGCTTCATGGAGACGATCTCCATGATGATCCTGACCACGCCCTTCATCTATCCGATCGTGACCAAGCTCGGCTGGGACCCGATCTGGTGGGGCATCGTGCTCACCATCCTGATCGAGGCGGCACTGATCACGCCCCCCGTCGGCCTCAACCTCTACGTCGTGCAGGGCATGCGCGAGCGCGGCCCCGTATCCGACGTCATCTGGGGCGCCATGCCCTTCGTTGCCGCGATGCTCGGTCTCGTCGCGATGCTGATGATCGTGCCGGACCTCGCGCTGTGGCTGCCGACCCTCGTCATGGGCAAATGAAGGCAAGCGGGGGCGGCGGGCGGGCAAGCGACGCGCGCCACCCGCCCTTCTCGAGCCTCAGAGGTCGCCGAGCTTTTTCGCCTTCTCCGCAAGCAGGTAATAGAAGGTGACGCGGTGCTTCGAGCTATCGCTCTTCATCGCCGTGCAGACATCCTGGATGCGCTGGTCGAGCGCCTTGTCGTCCTCGGTCATCTTCAGCTTGCGCTTCAGGAAGCTTTCGCGCACGCGCTCGAGCTCGTCCTTCGACGAGCAGGACACCATCGAGGCATCGCGGCTCTTCAGCGCGATGCCGCAGAACCGGACGATCGCGTCGACGGCCTTCTGATCGATGGTCGGGGCGTACTTCTTGATGTCGGTCGTGTAGTCGACTTCGGCCATGACGGGGGCTCCTCATCTTGCGCGGCCCGCGCGACGGGCACTGCGCGGACGATCTGCCGTGGACGCGCGACCGCCCCACTCCCGGAGGAGGCCGTTCCACCGCTCGCCGACAATAGCGTGGAATGCGGAGAATGCGTGACCCGTAACAACTGTTTCGTGGGCGCCGGTTGATGGCGGCCCCGCACCCCAGCTAACGTCTGCGCCGACGCGACCGGATGGAGCCTGCCATGCTGATGACTGCCGACGACTATCGCGAAAGCCTGCGGCGGCTGTCTCCCCGCGTCTTCGTCGACGGCCGGCGCGTCGAATGCGTGGCGGACGAGCCGCTGCTGGCCCCAGGCATCGCTGCCACCGGCGTCGCCTACGATTTCGCGTGCAGGCCCGAGCACAAGTCGCTGATGACGGCGCGCCAGGGCACGAGCGGCAAGACCGTCAACCGCATGCTGCACATCGACGAGACGTCGAGCGACCTTCTCATGAAGCTCGAGGCCGTGCGCCTGATCTGCCGCGAGTCGGGCTGTGCACAGCGCTACCTCAGCCACGATGCGCTCAACGCACTGTTCCAGGCTACGAGGCGGCTCGATGCCGAGAAGGGCACCGATCGTCACCAGCGGCTGCTCGCCTATCTGCACGAGAGCCAGGACAAGGACTGGTCGCACGGCATCGCCATGACCGATGCCAAAGGCGACCGCTCGAAACGCCCCGGCCAGCAGGCAAATCCGGACGTCTATGTGCACGTGAAGGAGCGCCGGCCGGACGGCGTCGTCATCCGCGGCACCAAGGCGATCGTCACGGGCGCGCCCTACATGCACGAGTACCTGGTGCTGCCGTGCCGCACCATGACGCCCGAGGACAAGGACTTCGCCATCGCCTGCGCCGTCCCCATCGACGCGCCCGGCGTCACCGTGATCTCACGGCCCGCGGGCCGCTTCGGTGCTTCGTCCGCGCCCTACTCGGCGAGATACGGGCAATCGACGGGCGTCGTGCAATTCGACGACGTTTTCGTGCCCCACGACCGCATCTTCATCGATGGCGAGGTCGAGGAGGCGGGCTTCATGACGACCAGCTACGCCACCCATCACCGCCACTCGTGCATCGGCGCACGGGCCGGCTTCGGCGACCTGCTGATCGGCGCCGGCGCGCTGATGATCGAGGCGAATGGCCTCGACACGGAGCGCCACGCGCACGTGCGCGACGCGATGGTCGAGCTGATCAAGATCGTCGAGGGCTTCTTCGCCTGCGGCGTCGCGGCGTCGGTCTATTGCACGAAGGATCCGGCCGGCTCCGTGATGCCGGACACGGTTTTTGCAAACGTCGGCAAGCTGCTGCTCGCGACGCAAATCTACGACATGCACCGCCTCGCTCACTACGTGTCGGGCGGGCTCGTCGTGGCCCTGCCCGGCCCCGACGAGGACCACAACCCGGAGACGGCGGCCTCGCTCGCCGCCGTGCTCGCCGGCCGGCCCGACGTGCCAGCGGCACGGCGCATGGAGGTGGCGCGGCTGATGGAGGACCTCACGGCGTCCTACACGGGCAGCTGGATGAGCGTCATCTCGCTGCACGGAGGCGGCAGTCCCGAGGCGATGAAGCGCGAGATCTGGCGCAACTATCCAGTCGCGGCGAAGCGCGAGATGGTCGAGCAGCTGCTCGACCGCGGCGTACTCGACGAAAGCCAGCGCGTCTCGAGGCAGCCCGGCCGCTGCTGCGCCACGGGATGCGAGGTGCCGGAGATCGCTGCCACTCCCGACACGCGCAAGGATGCTGCGGAGTAGCGGCAGCGGGGCCCGAGCCGTC
>JBFWQN010000529.1:0-3954 GCA_050249405.1 Hyphomicrobiaceae bacterium
GTGCGCGACGCGGCGATCATGCTGCGCCACATGGCGAGCCACGACCCGAAGGATTCGACTTCGGTCGACGTGGCCGTGCCTGATTACGAGGCCGTGCTAGGACAGGGCGTGAAGGGTCTTCGCGTCGGCATCCCGAAGGAGTACCGCGTCGACGGCATGTCGAAGGAGGCCGACGCGCTCTGGCAGCAGGGCATCGCCTGGCTGAAGGACGCCGGCGCCACCGTGCACGACATCTCGCTGCCACATACGAAATATGCGCTGCCCGCCTACTACATCGTGGCCCCCGCCGAGTGCTCGTCGAATCTCGCCCGCTACGACGGCGTCCGCTATGGCCTGCGCGTGCCGGGCAAGGACCTGATCGAGCAGTACGAGAACACCCGCGCCGCAGGCTTCGGCCGCGAGGTGCGCCGCCGCGTGCTGATCGGCACCTACGTGCTCTCGGCCGGCTATTACGACGCGTACTACCTGAAGGCACAGAAGGTGCGCACGCTCATCAAGCGCGACTTCGACAAGGCCTGGGACGAGGTGGACGTGGTGCTCACGCCGACGACGCCGTCTCCCGCCTTCGCCCAGGGCGAGAAGTCGGGCGATCCAGTCGCCATGTACCTGGAGGACATCTTCACCGTGACGGTGAACATGGCCGGGCTGCCGGGCATCTCGGTGCCGGCCGGCCTCTCGGGCGAGGGCACGCCGCTCGGCCTGCAGCTCATCGGCAAGCCGTTCGACGAGCCGACGCTGCTGCGCACGGCACATGTCATCGAGCAGTGCGCCGGCCGCTTTCCGGTTCCCCACCGCTGGTGGCTCTAGTCGGATCGCTCCTCGCCCAACGCCGGGCGAGGGCCGACCTACCTTATGACCAGCGGCCGACAGTCGGCACGCCGCCTTGCACGGCGCCGCCGGTTTCACTACGGTTCTCCGGCTTTCCGTGTCGCGTGCGAGACGGCGTCGAGAGGAGACCTCCCATGAAGATCATCGAGACCCGTCAGGCGCCCAATCCTCGCCGCGTCCGCATCTTTCTCGCCGAGAAGGGCATCACCGTCCCGTTCGAGGAGGTGGACCTGATGAAGGGCGCGCTGAAGACACCGGAGATGACGAGGCTCAACCCGACCCAGCGGGTGCCGATCCTCGTCCTCGACGACGGCACGGCCATCTCGGAGACGATGGCCATCTGCCGCTATTTCGAGGAGACGAAGCCGGAGCCGGCGCTGTTCGGGCACTCTGCCATCGGGCGGGCCAACGTGGAGATGTGGAACCGACGGATGGAGCTCGGCCTGCTCACCCATGTCTCCCAGGCTTTCCGGCACACGCATCCGGCAATGGCCCACCTCGAGGTGCCGCAGGTCAAGGATTGGGGCGAGGCCAACAAGCAGAAGGCGCTCGACGCATTGGCCATGCTGGACCGCGAGCTTGCCGGCAACGAGTTCGTCGCGGGCGACGCCTATACGGTCGCCGACATTACGGCTCTCGTCGGGGTGGACTTCATGCGCCCGGCCCGGATCGCGCTGCCCGATAGCCTGACCAACGTGCGGCGCTGGCACGCAGCGGTCTCGGCCCGGCCGAGCGCCAAGGCCTGAGGCGGCACCGCACGGATGCAGCCGAGGAGGCCGCGATGAAGCTGAGTGTGGTCGGTTGCGGAGATGCCTTCGGCTCAGGCGGACGCCTGCAGACGTCCTACCATGTCGATACAGGCACCCAGCGCTTCCTCATCGATTGCGGCGCGACGTCGATCATCGGCCTCAACCGGCTGGGACTGCCGGCAAATTCCATCGGCACCATCCTCATCTCGCATCTGCACGGGGACCACTTCGCCGGGCTCGTTTGGTGGCTGCTGCACGCCCAGCACGTGGCAAAGCGCAGCGAGCCCCTCGTCGTCGCCGGCCCGCCCAGCATCGAGGCCCGCTTCACGACCGCGGCCGAGGCGCTGTTTCCGGGGTCAACCACAGTCGCCAGGCGTTTCGATCTTCGGTTCGTCGAGATGCAGGCCGGGCGACTGCTCGAGCTGCCGTTCGGCCGGGTCACGCCGTTCGAGGTGAGCCACCCCTCCGGCGCACCGTCGCATGCCATGAGGCTCGAGGTCGGCGGCAAGGTGCTGGCGTTCACGGGCGACACCGAATGGGTCGAGCCGCTGGTCGAGTGCGGCCGAGGCGCCGACCTCTATATCATGGAGTGCTACGCGTTCGATGGGCCGGTCCGCTACCACATGAGCTGGCAGACAATCGCCCAGCATCTGCCGCGCATCGGCGCGCGCAAAGTGATGCTGACGCACATGAACGAGCGCATGCTGGCCAACCGGGCGAAGGCGACGGGGGCCGGCATCATCCAGGCCGAGGATGGGCTCGTCGTCGAGCTTTAGCCGCCTCCTGTTCGATCCGCGCATGCGGCTCGGACCAGGGCCCGGGCAGGCGCCGTGAAGACGTCTCGGAGCAAGGTGGGCCCTGCGCGATGCGGAGCGCGAAGTCTGTTCCAGGCCCGTCGGAGGTCGATGGCGCGCCAGCGAGCCGCCGCCCCGGCCCGGGTGACACGACCGATGTCTCCCTCGAGCGTCTGGTAGCCGAGATCAAAGCCTGCCGCCGCTGCATCGACGCCCCCGCCGGCAAGCCGCTCGCGCACACGCCTCGTCCTGTTCTGCGCGTCACCTCCAAGTCCCGCATTGTCGTGGCCGGGCAGGCACCAGGTACCCGCGTGCATGCCTCGGGCGTACCGTTCACCGACCCCTCCGGCGATCGCCTGCGCGACTGGATGGGAGTGTCGCTCGAGGAGTTCTACGACGTCGGGCGCATCGCCGTGGTGCCGATGGGCTTCTGCTTTCCGGGTCTCGACGCCAATGGCGGGGACCTGCCGCCCCGCCGCGAGTGCGCGCCCATGTGGCGAAGGCAGCTGCTCGACAATCTTCCCGCGGTCGAGTTGCTGCTGCCGATCGGCCTGCACGCCCACAAGTGGCATCTGCCGCGGCTCGCCCGCCTCGGTGTCACCGAGACCGTCCGGCGCTTCGAGGAGGCGCTGGCGACACCCGTGCGTCCGCGACTTCTGCCACTGCCGCATCCGTCGTGGCGCAACAACCGATGGATCAAGGACAATCCCTGGTTCGAGGCCGAGGTCGTGCCACGCCTGCGCCGCGAGGTGCGCCGCCTCCTCGATGCCCCATGACGCGCGATGACGCGTGCCGGCGTGCGCCGTGGCTTTACAGATGCAGCAAGCG
The DNA here is from genome assembly GCA_050249405.1 of Hyphomicrobiaceae bacterium. GTDB lineage: Bacteria > Pseudomonadota > Alphaproteobacteria > Rhizobiales > Hyphomicrobiaceae. Next base: position 3,200 of record JBFWQN010000529.1, read on the forward strand.
GCCCTAAACGCTGGGGCCGCGGGCGGTTAGCTCAGTGGCAGAGCGCCTCGTTTACACCGAGGATGTCGGGAGTTCGACCCTCTCACCGCCCACCAGAACGGCAGGCATCCCTGCGAGGCGCCTGCCTCCATGTCCTGGTCATCGCGATGCAGCACCACGGGATTGCGGCCAGCTCAGATGCTCGGCTCCTCGGTCGCGTCGATCATCCGGGCAGGGCTGCCTTGCATTCCCATGAGGGCGCCGGTGACCGATAGCCGCCGCCGGCGCAACGTCAACGTGAGCACGGCGATGCCGGTCGCCGGGCTGCACTGGTGGCGATGCGGTCGCTGGGGCTCGTCCTGCGACAGACGAAAGACGATACCGCCCGGAAAATCGAACATCTTGCGGCCAGTAATGGTAGCCCCAGGCTCGTGCAGGTTCTCAGCCTCCGTGACGATCAGCTGGTCCGCCGCCAGGACGACATGCAGGCGGCTGCCGTCGCCACCGAAACCGCCGGGACGATGCCGGCCACCGAGGGCCAAATCGTTGCGCATGAAGAAAACCCGGTCCCGGGGCCGGCCGGAGCCGACATGCATTTTCCCAGCACCATGCATCTCGATCGATGGCTGGTGCTCGGCCGGCAACTCGATGCCTCTGATCGGACCGATTGACATGGCGCCCCTCGCTGGCCTGCATTCCCACTGGAATGGATCGCAGCCAGCGTGAATGCTCCGTGATTGAGCGATTGGGGCGCGGCCAAGGCAATTCGTACGTGC
>JBFWQN010000530.1:0-3936 GCA_050249405.1 Hyphomicrobiaceae bacterium
CTCAATGCCGAGCAGGAGGCTGCGGGAGACAAGGTCTTCGCCAATCCGCGCAACGCCGCCGCGGGCTCGTTGCGCCAGCTCGATTCGTCGATCACCGCACGGCGGCCACTGCGCTTCTTCGCCTACGCCTGGGGCTACGCCTCGTCGTTGCCCGCCGACACGCAGACCGGGGTCATTGCCGCCTACGAGGCATGGGGATTGCCGACCAATCCCGAGATGCGCGTTTGCGCCACGGTCGAGGAGATGCTCGCCTTCTATCGCGCCATCGGCGGGCGTCGCGCGCTGCTCGGCTACGACATCGACGGCGTCGTCTACAAGGTCGACCGCCTCGACTTGCAGGCACGCCTCGGTTTCGTCTCGCGAAGCCCCCGCTGGGCCATCGCCCACAAGTTTCCCGCCGAGCAGGCGACGACCGTGCTCGAAGGCATCGACATCCAGGTCGGCCGCACCGGCGCCTTGACCCCCGTTGCCAAGTTGAGGCCCGTGACGGTGGGCGGCGTCGTCGTCTCCAACGCCACGCTGCACAACGAGGACGAGATCGCGCGCCTCGACGTGCGCATCGGCGACTCCGTGCGCGTCCAGCGCGCCGGTGACGTCATTCCTCAAGTGCTGGGCGTGGTCGATCCCGATCGGCCCGGCCGACCGGAGCCCTACCGGTTTCCACATGCGTGCCCGGTCTGCGGGGCCGCAGCACGACGCGACGTCGACGAAAAGACAGGCGAGGCCGACGTCGTGCGCCGTTGCACGGGCGGGCTCGTCTGCCCGGCGCAGGCGCGCGAGCGGCTCCGGCATTTCGTTTCCCGCAACGCGCTCGACATCGAAGGTCTCGGCGAGGAGCGCATCGCGCTTTTCTTCGACGAAGGGCTGATCCGCACGCCCGCCGACATCTTCACGCTCGAGGCCCGCGACCGTGCCAGCGGTGCTCCTCTCAGCCAGCGCAAGGGCTTCGGCGCCAAGTCGGTCGAGAATCTGTTCAAGGCCATCGCCGCGCGGCGGCGGGTTCCGCTGGACCGCTTCCTGTTCGCCCTCGGCATCCGCCATATCGGCGAGACGACGGCGCGCGACCTGGCCAAGGCCTTTCTCTCCTGGGACGCCTTCAGCGCCGCCGTCGGACGCGCTGTCGCCGACGCCCCCGGGCCTGCCTGGCGCCGCTTCCACGGCCTCTCCGGGGTCGGCGAGAAAACCGCCGAGGCGGCAGTGAAAGCCATTGCCACACATGGCGACAAGCTGCTTTCCGACCTCTTCGACCGCCCGCTCTCGGAGCGCCTTGCCAGCCACAAGCTGGCACCCGCACGAGCGGCCGCCGCGATCGCCGATGCCTTCAGTGGCGATGCGAGCGCCCTTGTCGGCGCTGCGCGCGAGGCTGCGGCCCAGATGGCCGGCGAGGGTTATGTCGAGCTGGCTTCGCTCTCGGGCGTCGGCACGGTAGCGACCGACGCCCTCGTCGATTTCTTCCGCGAGCCCCACAACCAGCAGGTTCTCGCAGCCCTGCTCGCCGAGATCGAGGTCCAGCCCTTCGAGCGGCCGGTCGCGACGCAGTCGCCGGTCACCGGCAAGACCGTCGTCTTCACCGGCACGCTGGAGCGGCTTAACCGCAACGAGGCCAAGGCCCAGGCCGAGCGGCTCGGCGCCAAGGTCTCGGGCTCTGTCTCCAGGAAAACCGATTATGTCGTGGCCGGAGCCGATGCGGGCTCGAAGCTGGCCAAGGCGCAGGAGCTCGGCGTCACCGTGCTCTCGGAGGACGAGTGGCTGGCGCTGGTCGCCACCTCCTGATTGGCCGCCGCCACGGCCCCAACCGGCTCGCCGATTTCAAAATCGATAAAATTTGCACCACCTTCCAAACGCCGATGCAATAAATGCCGGTCTAATTGAAGCCCGGGAGCAGAGCCGGAGCGGAGCGCGAGCTTCGGGACGGCAGGGCGGAGATGAGTATGGCATCGACGGCAGGATCGCTCGAGGTCGCAGACGGCATCACGAATGCGCCGAGCTATGCCTACAATCCGGGCAGCGCATTCTACGATGCAGGCGTCCCGACCGGTGAGCATGTATTCGACATTCGCGACTTCGGCGCCGTGAATGATGGCAATTACAACAACCAGCCCGCCATTCAGGCCGCCATCCAGGCGGCGCACGATGCGGGCGGCGGCATCGTCTACATCCCCGAGGGCGTTTGGGGCATCGCTGCGAGTCCCGACGGCTACGGCAGCGTCCATCTCCTCGACAACGTGTTCCTGAAGGGCGCCGGCATGGGCGCCTCGACACTACGTCTGGTGGACGGCTCCACGGGCGACGTCACCGGCCTCGTCCGCTCGCAGTGGGGCATCGAGACCAGCAACTGGGGCATCGCCGACTTCACCATCGACGGCAACAAGGCCAACACCACCGGCAAGGTCGACGGCTTCTTCACCGGCCCCCAGCCGGGCAGTGAGCTGACCGACAAGGACGTCCACGTCCTGCGCATGGAGATCGAGAACGTCTCGCGCTACGGCTTCGACCCGCACGAGCGCACCGAGCGCCTCTCGATCCAGGACAGCGTCGCCCACGACAATGGCGTCGACGGCTTCGTGCTCGACTACAACATCGACGCCGAGCTCATCGGTAACACCTCGTACAACAACGGCCGCCACGGCTTCAATTTCGTCACCACCACGCAGGATACGCTGGTCCAGGACAACGTCGCCTACGGCAACGGCGGCGCCGGGTTCGTCGTCCAGCGCGGCAGCGAGAACATCGAGGGCCCGCACGGTATCACATTCGTCGGCGGTGCTTCCTACGAGAACGGCCGCGAGGGCGTGCTGATCCAGCTCGCCGACAACGTCACCGTCTCCGGCATGGACATCCACGACAACGGCCGCGAGGGCGTCCGCCTCTATGGCGCCTCGCACATCACCGTCACCGGCAACGACATCCACGACAACTCGCAGAGCCTGGACGAGGGCTTCTCCGAGATCAGCATCGCTGCCTACGACGACCAGGTGTATGGCGACGTGCGCAACGCCGCGCACAACCTGATCGAAGGCAACACCATCTCGGCCGAGAGCGACGTCCAGGCCCGCTACGGCATCGAGGAGCGATCGGGCGGCACCTGGGACAATATCGTCTCCGGCAACGACATCACTGGCACGGCCCGCGGCGCGCTCGCCCTCAACGGGCTGGGCTCCTACGCCGAGATGCTCGGCACCGATGCAGCCGATAATCTTGTCGGCAGCTCCTCGCAGGATTACCTCGACGGCGGCTTCGGGGCCGACAGCCTCAACGGCGGCGACGGCGACGACCTCGTCGATGGCGGTGCCGACGACGATATCTTGCTCGGCGGCAAGGGCGACGACCACCTCCTCGGCGGTGACGCAAACGACACGCTCAACGGCAACTCGGGCCAGGATTTGCTCGAAGGCGGCGACGGCAACGATTCGCTCAGTGGCAGCGAGGGTTTCGACTGGCTTTCCGGTGGCAACGGCGACGATACGATCGACGGTGGCAGCGGTAGCGACAGCGTCGAGGCCGACGCCGGCGACGACGTGCTGATCGGCGGCTCCGACTTCGACACGCTGAGCTTCGCCTCGATCGGCAACGGCGTGGTGGTCGACCTGGCTGCTCACACCGCGACCGGCGCCGGCAACGACAGCGTGACGGGTTTCGAGGCGGTCGTCGGCAGCGCCTACGCCGATAGCCTCGCTGGCGACAAGAACGCCAACCTGCTCCAGGGCGGCGCCGGCGATGACGTGCTGCGGGGCCTTGGCGGCGCCGATACGCTGACGGGCGGCAGTGGCAACGACACGTTCCACTGGGGATCGGCCAAGGACGTGGTCGCCAGCGGTGTGCACCTGGGCGTCGATACCATCACGGACTTCACCGTGGGCGAGGACGTGCTCTCCGTCGGTGCGCTGATCGGCAAGCAGGCCTGGACCAGCATCTCCGACGTCGTGCACATGACCG
>JBFWQN010000531.1:0-3923 GCA_050249405.1 Hyphomicrobiaceae bacterium
CCCTTCTCCAACGCCGGGGCAGAGTAGGCCGGCGCCTCCGGCTCGCTCGATTTTTTGCCCGATCTTGCCTCACCGTTCATGTGCGTTTCGTGTGCCCGCCGAGGTCATGGGATGAAGGCGGCGTAGAAGCAGCCGCCCCGTCCCTCCTAGATTATTTTCCCGTCTGATGCACCTCGATGATGTTGCCATCGGGATCGTGAAAGAAGATCTGATACCAGCCAGCCATGGCCCAGGTGCCGTAGTCCGAGAAAGGAATGTTCTTCTCCTTGAGCCGGCGCTTGAACGCCTCGATATCGGCGGTGCGGAAGCAGAAGTGGCCGCGCTCCAACGGATTAATCGCATGGTTCATGCGAAAGCCGAGATCGACATCCTTGCGCGCCAAGTGGAATTCCACAGCGCCATCCGTGAGCAGGTCGACGTTTCCGCCATACCCGCCATCATTGCTGACGTTGATCCGCTGATGGCTTGCCGATCCTAGATCGAACACTGACCGATAGAACTCGGATAAGCGCTGCACGTTGTCCGAGCATAGGTTCATGTGGTGATATTGCAGTTTCATTTGCGAATGCACCTTTTCACTGGGATGGAGATCGTCGCCGGCCGCCCGTGAGGTCCGCGGGTTGCTCACGCAAGAGCAGAGTCCTTGAACAATCGCTCGTCAGCATTGTCTGGCTCGTGGCGGGCGCTCCCGCTCCTAACCTGCGGAAGGATCGCAAGCAAGTATATTTTTATACTTGCAATTGATCATGCAAATATGATTTGTGCCGTGCCAGAGCGCGAAGCGACGGAATGGGCGGAACTTCCATGGCAAGACTTGATGGTCGCGTGGCTTTCATCACCGGTGGCGGCGGCGGCATTGGGCGCGCAACGGCAGAGCGGTTCGCTGAAGAGGGCTGCCGAGTTGTCGTCTCGGATATCGACGAGGCCCTCGGCGAGGCCTCTGCTGCCTCGGCGCGCGCGAGAGCGAAGGCCGGAGGTGACGCGATTTTCTTGCGCTGCGATGTCACCGATAAGCTCAGCATCACGGGGGCGGTCGCCGAGGCCGTTGCTCGGTTCGGCAAGCTGCATATCCTCCATAACAATGCCGGAGGGGCGACGCCCCACGATGGCCGCGTCACGGAAGCGCCCGAGGAAGAGTTCTGGCGCGCCATCAAGCTCGATCTGTTCGGGACGTTTCTCTGCTCGAAGATCGCCATACCCGAGATCGCCAAGTCTGGCGGCGGCTCCATCATCAACATGTCGTCGATCGTCGCGCTGATGGCGATGCCCGGCCGCGATTGCTACACGGCGGCGAAGGGCGGCATCTCTGCGCTGACACGTTCGATGGCGGTCGAGTATGCCGCCGACCGCATCCGGGTGAACGCGATCGCGCCATCCGTCACTCTATCGGATCGCGTCAAGAAGCAGCTCGAGGGCAATCCCGTCACCGAGGAGCTGGGTCGCCAGCATCTGCTCGGCCTCATCGAGCCAATCTACATCGCGGACATGGCGGTCTATCTCGCATCGGAAGAATCGGGACGGACGACCGGTCAAATTCTCCCAGTCGACAGCGGCGTGACGATCCGCTGAGCATCCTCTTATCGTAATCCATGGAGCTGTCAGATGCGGATTGGCTATCTCGGCGTCGGAAACATGGGCTTGCCCATGGCAGGACGTCTGCTCGATGCAGGACACGAGCTCTGGATCTACGACGTGCGTGAGGAAGCGATGCGCCCGCTCATCGAACGCCAAGCACGGCGGGCGGCGACACCCAAAGAGCTGGCGGACGCCTGCGATACAGTGGTCATTTCCCTTCCAACGCTCGCCATTTTTCGGCGAGCGCTCGAAGGCGAGAACGGTCTGCTCGCGGGAAAGGCGATGAAGACGCTGATCAACACCTGCACCGTTGGCTCGCCTTTCGTCAAAGAAGTCTCGGAGCTGTGCCAATCCAACACGGTGACCGTCATCGATGCGCCGATCAGTGGCGGCGTCGCAGGCGCCCGCGACGGCACACTGGCGGTGATGGTATCCGGCGATCCGACCAAGGTGGCCGAGCTGATGCCGGTGTTTCGCACTTGGGGCAAGACGATCGTCGTCGCCGGCGACGCGCCAGGCGCCGCACAGGTCATGAAGCTCACCAATAACATGCTGTGCGCAGTCGCCTTCGTTGCGACCTCCGAGGCCATGACCATGTCTGGCAAGGCCGGCATTCCCCCCGAAGCCATGCTGCAGATTCTCAACAACGGCACGGGTCGCAATTTCGCGACGATGCAACTGTTCCCACAAGCCGTGCTTCCAGGGACATTCAATTTCGGGGCGACCATCGAAATACTGATGAAGGACGTGGACCTCGCCATCGAGCAAGGCGAGGAACTGGGCGTGCCCATGTGGGTGTGCCAGGCAGTAAGGCTCGTGTTGAAGCACGGCGTCTTCCAGGGCCGCGCGCAACAGGATCTATCGCGTATCGTCCAGATCATTGAAGATGGCACGCGCAAAGCGTGAACGAGTAGGCCCATACTTAGAATCGGCAAGGAGATTGACGTGCGGATTTTCTGTACGGGCGTGTCGGGCTACATTGGCGGATCAGTGTCCGCAGCGATGGTGGCGGCCGGCCACAACGTATCAGGGTTGGTGCGCTCGCAAGAAGCCGCAGCACAGGTGCAGACCCTAGGTGTCGAGCCCGTTCACGGCACACTCGACGACATCGACACCTTGCGTCGTGCCGCCAAGCAGGCCGATGCCGTGATCAATGCAGCCAGTGCGGATCATGAAGCGTCGGCCCTCGCGATGCTCGAGTCACTCGAAGGATCAGGCAAAGCTTTCATTCACACGAGCGGCACGAGTATCGTGGGCACGCAGGCGGCCGGGCAGCGCGTCGAAGATGTCTTCGACGAGGCGACGCCCTTGAAACCATCGGGCGGTCGCGCCGCGCGTGTTGCATTGAACGATAGAATCCTCTCGTTCCAATCGAGAGGCGTTCGCTCTGTCATCATCTGTCCGAGCCTCATCTACGGTGTCGGCACGGGACCGGCCAAGCACAGCATCCAGGTGCCGTGGCTGATTGAGCTTGCCGTAAAGAGCGGGGTCGCGAAGCACTATGGACCGGGAGAAAACATCTGGTCGAACGTGCATATCGACGATCTCGTCGAGCTCTATCGGCTGGCGCTCGACGCGGCGCCGGCCGGCGCGTTCTATTTTGCCGAGAACGGCGAAAACTCAATGAAGGACATCTGCGAGGCCATCAATCGCAAGCTCGGCATTGATGGTGGCACCGTTGCCATGTCACTCGACGAGGCCACTCGTGAGTGGGGCGAAAACGGCACGCAGAACACCATGGGATCCAACAGCCGCGTTCGCGCCGTGCGAGCTCGGAAAGAGCTGGGCTGGCGGCCACATCGGCCATCGCTGATCGATGAAATCCAGACCGGATGCTACGCCTCGAGCCTCGCGGCTGGGTCTGCTTCCAGGTGATAGGCTGCCGCTATGCGATCTCGCTGCGTTCGGCGGGTCTGGATCAACCTCGACTGTCGCGCCCCGTCACTGACGGTCGGCTATCGGGGGCAGCAGCGGGCGAAGTGCAGGCTGAAGACTACAGGGCTCGCAAGCGCCGACCCTTCCCCATGGCTTCCGTCCCAGCATCGACGCGAGGACAGATGGGCGGACGGGGCGATGGCGACAAGCTCGCCATCGAACGGAGGGCGCCCCTGCTCCGCTACCAGCCTCCGAACGGAGTCTCGGGCACAGGCGTCAGCGGCGGCTTCCTCTCCTTGTAGGCGATCAGGTTGTCGACGGTCAGGTTGCCCATCTTCGAGCGCGTGTGGATCGAGCCCGAGCCGACGTGCGGCAGCATGGTGAGGTTGGGAATGCCGAAGAGGTCGGGATCGGGGCGCGGCTCGCCGAGATAAACGTCGAGGCCGGCAGCCAGGATGGTGCGGGCGCGCAGC
>JBFWQN010000532.1:0-3916 GCA_050249405.1 Hyphomicrobiaceae bacterium
TCATAAGGCTGCATGCCGCGGGCGGTCTGCTCGATGACCGTCGGCCAGAAGGTGCTCGTGATCGCGCTCATGGGTCGGTTCTCGCCTGTCTCAGTCCGTTGTGCACGTCTCCATGCCGCAAGCGCCATACGGGCCCCCGCGTCACGTCGCTGCCGCCACCGTCGCTCCCGCTTTGCCACGGCCCCGCTGCTCTCGGCGGGCGGCCGGCGGCTGCACCGGCTTAAGCCCCCGGCGTGGGCTCGGCCGGCGCCGCTTGGGGCACGTCGTCGTCGTCCATCGGCGCGAGGAGCTCCGCCGTGGGAACCTTGCGCTCCGTCACCTTGGCGAGGGCGGCGATGTGATCGACCACCTTGTCCTCGTAGATCGGCGCGCGAAGCTGGGCCACCGCGCCCGGATTCTTCTGGAAATACTCGTAAACCATCTTCTCCTGGCCGGGGAAGCGACGGGCCTGTGCGACGAGCGCATTGCGCAGCTCGTCCTGCGTCACCTCGATCTTGGCAGCCGTGCCGATCTCACCCAGGACAAGGCCGAGACGCACGCGACGCTCCGCCAGCTTGCGGTATTCGGCGCGCACCTCGTCTTCTGATTTGCCTTCGTCGGCAAAGGTGCGCTTGGCGCCTTCCATGCGGCGGGTCAAGTCCTCCCACATGCCGTTGAACTCGCTGTCGACGAGCGTCGGCGGCAGCTCGAACGAATGAGCCTTGTCGAGGGCATCGAGCATGTTGCGCTTGAGCTTGGTGCGGGAGACACCTTCATAGTCCGAAGCGATCTGTGCCGTGACCCGCTCCTTGAGCTGGTCGAGCGTCTCGAGTCCGAGCCCCTTGGCGAACTCGTCGTCGATCGCCGGCGTCTTCGGCGCTCCCACCGATTTGATATTGACCGTGAACTCGGCCTCCTTGCCGGCGAGCGTCGGCACCGGATACTCGGCGGGGAACGTCGCCTTGACGATCCGCTCCTCGCCGGCCTTGGCGCCTTTAAGGCCATCCTCGAAACCCGGGATGAAGCCACCCGCACCGATCACCAGCGGCGCATCCTCCGATTTGCCGCCTTCGAACTCGACTCCGTCGATGCGCCCGACGAAGTCCATGGTCACCTGGTCGCCCTCGGCCGCCTCGCGACCCTCCTCGGGCGTATAGGTGACGTTGCGGGCCGCAATCGACTCGATCGCCTTCGTGACGTCCTCCTCGGGCACGTCCGCCTTGAGCTGCTCGAGCTCGAGAGCCGACAGATCGGCCACCTTGAAGTCCGGCAGCACCTCGAACGAGACGGAATAGGCAAGGTCGCCCTGCCCTTCCATCACCCGCTCGATCTCGTCCTTGTCCTCGGGAAACTCGATCCGGGGCTCGAAGGCCGGACGCTCCTGGCGCTCGGCGATCGCCTTCTCGGTCGATTCTTCGACGGCCTTCTGCACGATCTCGGCCATCAGCGAGCGGCCGTAGACCTTGCGGATGTGGTTGGGTGGCACCTTGCCGCGGCGGAAGCCCTTGAGCTGGATGGTGCCCTTGACCTCGTCGAGGCGCGACGAGAAACGCTCGCCGAGCTCGCCCTGACCGATCACCACCTTGAGGGTCCGCTTCAGCCCCTCCGCGCTCGTCACTGAAACCTGCATCGTGCTCTACCGCTACCCTAGCTCAACGGCCTTAATCATCAGCCTGGTCATTGAATGCCTGCATGGCACCGGCGGACTCCCGGCTCCAGGCCGGATCGCCTCGCCGCAGTGGTGCGGACGGAGGGACTCGAACCCCCATGGCCGAGGCCACCAGAACCTAAATCTGGCGTGTCTACCAGTTCCACCACGCCCGCCGACACGTCCCGAAGCCGGCAGCGACACATCCGCCGACGGCCTCGTCATTGCCGGACGCATCGCGAGGCGCCCCGAGGCACCTATCGTCCGGCCGGGTCGAGGGCGACACCTATATCTGGCCGAGCCCCTGCTGATCAATCAAGAAAGTGGCGGCACCGCGCTTGTGGCGGGCAAAGCATGAAAGCCGTTCAGTCGCCGATGAGCATAAGGCCCAGAATGTAGACGGCAGGAAAGAGCCCGACGAGCCACAGCTTGTCGTCCAGTGCAGCCGGCAGTGCGTAGCCGCTGTTTGCAACCGCGATCCAGGCGAGAAGTCCCATCACGACGAGTACAAAGCGTCCCATTCTGACACCCTTCTCAATACGAGGCAGCGCCGTAGCGCGCCTCCTGGAAGGTTGACAGCAAGTTACGGGCCACCATCGAACCCGAAGTTTGCCGATCGGGATGCGGTGCCCGGCAGCACGCCGTCTTGCCCGGGCCGAGGGCCACGTGCTCTTATCCGTCGACCGTCAAGGACAACGTCTGGAGTCCAGAATGCTCGACATGGCCGTGCCTGCCGACCGCCTCCACCTCGAGGACCTCGAGGTCGGACGCAAGGTAGCGTTCGGCGTGCTCGACGTGACGAAGGACGACATCATCGCCTACGCGCGTCAGTTCGATCCGCAGCCGATCCATCTCGACGAGGAGGCCGCCAAGGCATCGATCGTGGGCGGCCTGTGTGCTTCGGGGTTTCATTCCTGCGCCATGCTCATGCGCATGCTCGCCGACGATGTGCTGGCCCACGGCACGTCGCTCGGCTCACCGGGTATCGATGAGGTGAAGTGGATGAAGCCGGTCCGCCCCGGAGATCGGCTATCGGCAAGCTTTCTGTGCACGGCGAAGCGGCCGCTCGCCTCGCGCCCCGGGGTGGGCATCGCCAAGCTCTTCATCGAGATGCTGAACCAGAAGGGCGAGGTGGTGATGAGCTGGGACTCGAACCAGCTCCTCAAGGTGCGCACACCAGCACCCGTCGAGTCGGCACGCCCGCGCACGGAGGGCGAGGGCAGGGCCAAGATCCAGCGCCTCTGGGAGATGCCGGGGCTCGAGCCCGACCGGTCCACCAACTACTAAGAGGATCGCCAAGTCGGAGAGAGCTATTCGCTCGGCTCACAGACGTTCACGCGCGAGGACATCGTCGCTTTCGCCCGCAAGTTCGATCCGCAGGATTTCCATCTCGACGATGCAGCCGCCGCTCGCTCCCACTTCGGCCGCCTCTCGGCATCGGGCTGGCACACGACCGCCATCTGGATCCGCCAGTTCGAGCGCTATCGGCAGGAGATCGAGCGGGACATGACGGCCCGCGGCCTGCGCCACGCTCAATACGGGCCGTCGCCCGGCTTCCGCAATCTGCGCTGGCTGAAGCCCGTCTATGCGGGCGATACGATCGAGTTCCGCGGCCGCGTCGATGCCAAGATCGACTGGCGCCCACGCCCCGATCGCGGGCTGATCGAGACAGAAAACCAAGGGCGCAACCAGCACGGCGAGATCGTCTTCGCCATTCGCGGCCGCATCCTGGCCGAGCGGCGCCAACCGGGATAGAGCGGTCCAGGACGCACCATGCGACGCGTTGCGCAAACTTTCATGGCCGGCTTGCTGGCCGCCCTGCCACTCATTGTTACGGTCGCGGTCACCGCCTGGCTGATCGCCTTCATTTCGAGCTATATCGGCCCGAACAGCCGCATTGGCCAGCTCATCGCCTCGCTCGGCCTCGGCGTCACCACCTCGAACGTGGCGCCCTACCTGGCCGGCCTCATCGTTGTTGCGTTGGCCATCTATCTGCTCGGCCTTCTGGTCGAGACGCGCCTTGCCGGCTGGCTCTCGCCCGCCATCGACGGCCTTATTCAGCGCATCCCGGTGATCTCGAGCGTCTATGGCCTGAGCAAGCAGTTCACGTCGATCGTCGACCTGAAGGGCAGCGACAGCCTCAAGGGCATGAGCCCGGTCTGGTGCTTCTTCGGCGGCGAGGAGAGCGCAGCCGTGCTCGCTTTGCTGGCCTCGCCCAAGCCGGTGATGATCGGCGCGCACGCGTACCTGGGCGTTCTGGTCCCCTCGGCGCCTGTTCCGGTGGGCGGC
>JBFWQN010000533.1:0-3907 GCA_050249405.1 Hyphomicrobiaceae bacterium
CACGCGGTCGAGCTCGTCGATGCCGGTTCCCATGCGCGGTGGCGCCTCGCCGCGGGCCGCGAGCGACTCCATGACGACGGCACGCCCGCGCGATGAGCGCGTCATCCCCGATCCTGGCGGCGGGGTGGTGTCGGCTTCCTCGACGAGCGTGTTCCACTCGCTGCAGTGGGGGCACTTTCCCACCCACTTCGGCGAGAGGCCGCCGCAGTTCTGGCAGACGAATGACGAGCGGGCAGGTTTGGCCATGATGGTCACGAAGCCCGATTCGGACGTCCAGCGCGAGGCGCCCGATGGCAATCGGCGGGGTCGCACACAGCCATTCGGCGTGGCGATGCCGCGAGGGCGGCGGGAAAGAGAAGCCGGGTGTGGCCAGCTTGCGCCTGTGGCGCCGCGGAGAGCGCTGACAGCCGGCTCGGATACTTGACAAGCACGGTCGGCTTTGAGAACTATTATGGCGAGTTCAACAAACGGAAAGGAGGTGATCCAATGTCAAGTGGGATTGCGAAGCTGTCGAGGCAGCCGGTGCGGATCTCGTCGACGCTGGAGCAACCTCTGCGTCTGACCTGAGATGCCTGAAGGGCGCGCCTTCGTGGCGGCGCCAGCTCAGGGCTCCTCTGCAGCCGATCTCACGAAGGGCCGCCCATCGGGCGGCCCTTTTCGCATGGCGCTCGTGCGTCCGCCGGAGTGAGGGCGACGTCGTGCGCGTTCTCGGGCTAGGAAGCGAAGCTCGATCGCAGCTGCGCCGCCCACCGGCCATCGATGCAGGCGATCACCCACAATGACCGGAAAGTGCCCAGCGGTGAACCGTCGGCGCGCCACCGGGTGAACGACACGTCGAGATGGACCTTGTCCGCGCTCGCGGCGACGGGGGCATGGAAATCCCACGACGTCCTCGCCCAGCCGTCGCCCGCGCGAGCGAGGAAATCGGCGAGGTAGCTGGCCGGCGTGTCCCATACCTTCAGCTTGCCTCCCGACAGCCGGTAATGGGGAAAGTGCAGCGTTGCGGCGAGCGCATTCTCGTCGCGCGCATTGAGCGCCGCCACGTGCCGGTGCATCACCTCGCGGGCGGCAGCGATGGCGTCAACGCTCGACGGCAGGTCCTGCTTGCTCATCATGCGGTGCTCCCCTGGTGATGTCGACTCGCCCGGCCAGCGATCGTGCTGCCCGTCCTTCCAGCTTGCGCCAACCGCCGCGGGCTGGTCCCATAGCGGGCAAGATCGCTGAAGGGACCGAACCATGCAATTCGGCTGGCTGACGCTCGCGCATTCGCCCTCGCCCGAGCAGGATTTCACCGGAATTCACGAGCAACTCGAGCAGGCGGCGCTCGCCGAGACGCTCGGCTTCGACGGCGTCTGGCTCACCGAGCACAATTTCACCGGCGAGAGCGTCTATTCGGACCCCATCCCGTTCGCCTCGGCGCTGGCGATGAGAACCAGCCGCGTGCGTATCGGGTTCGCCGTCATCCAGATGACGCTGCGTCATCCCGTGCGGCTCGCGACACAGCTCTCGCTGCTCGACAACCTCTCGAATGGCCGCATCGATGTCGGCGTCGGCCGCGGCACCATCTACAACGAGTACGAGTTCGTGGGCTATGGCCTCAGGAGCGACGACGCGCGCGCGCGCATGGCCGAGGCGCTTGACGTCATGCTCAAGTGCTGGACGGCAACGCCGCTCGTGCACGAGGGCAAGTATTTCACGCTGCGACTGCCGGAGCTGAGGCCGGTGCCGGTGCAGAAGCCCCACCCGCCGATCTGGCACAGTGCCGTCTCGGCGGGCTCGTTCCGCGCCTGCGGCGAGCTCGGCCTGCCGCTGATGACATTGCGTCTGCCGCTCACCCAGATCGCCAACCGCATGGGGCAGTACGAGGAGGGCCTCGCGGCGAGCGGCCTGCCGGAGGCGACTCGCACGGAGCTGCGCCGCAAGGCCGCCATCTGGCGCTGGGTCTATGTCGGCGAGACGCGCGCCGAGGCCGAGGACCACCTGAGCGCGGCGCTGGTCGAGACCCGCCGCCACATGGTGCATGCGCGCGAGGAGCTGAATCCACCCGACTTCAAGGTGGACCCGGCGATGCTCAACCCGTGGACGGATCCGCATTTCTCCGAGGAGGACGGCCTCAAGTTCGCGCTGGGCGCAGGCGCGCTGATCGGCAGCGCGAAGGACGTGGCCGAGCAGGTGGCGGCGCTGCGCGATGCCGGTGCGGACCATCTCCTCTGCCAGATGAGCTTCGGCTACCTCGGGCATCAGCGGATCACGGCCTCCATGCGCCGGTTCGGCGAGCAGGTGCTGCCGCGCTTCCGCTGACGCGGCCTCGCTCGACGGGGGCACCGTCCTGCTCCGGCGCCGACCCGCCGCGTCAGACACGGCCGTGCTCGCCCCTGGCTGATCAGCCCTCTGTCACCTCCCCCTGGCCAAGGCCCGGCCGTGTGCATAGCCTTGCTGCCAGCGACAGCAGCAGCAGCGGTACGGGAGCGAGACAATGCGACTGGCGGGCAAGGTGGCCATCATCTCGGGGGCGGCGTCGGGCATGGGCGCCGAGACGGCGCGGCTGTTCGCACGCGAGGGCGCCAAGGTCGTCATTGCAGACATGCTCGACGAGGCAGGCCGCAGCCTCGCCGCCGAGATCGGCCCGGCGGCACGCTTCGAGCCGCTCGACGTCACCGACGAGGCGAGCTGGGAGGCTGCTGTTGCCCAGACCACACGCCATTTCGGCCGCCTGGACATCCTGGTCAACAACGCGGGCATCTCGGGGAGCGCCGAGCAGGATCTCTACTCGACGCCCGCCTGGCACCGGATCATGGCCGTCAACGCCACGGGCGCGTTCCTCGGCACGAAGCACGCCGTGAGGGCCATGCGCGAGACGGGCGGCGGCTCCATCGTCAACCTGTCGTCGATCGCCGGGCTGATCGGCAGCGAGGGCATTCACATGGCCTACAACGCCTCGAAAGGCGCGGTACGGCTGATGACCAAGTCCACGGCCGTGCAGCACGCCAAGGACGGCATTCGCGCCAACTCGGTGCATCCGGGCGTGATGCCGCCGATGCGTACCTCGGGGCGCACGGCCGACCCGGTGATTCGCGCGCAACGGATGAACGTCATTCCCATGCGCCGGCCGGGCGCGGCGATCGAGGTCGCGAACGCCATCTTGTTCCTGGCGTCGGACGAGTCGTCCTACATCACGGGCACCGAGATCGTGGTCGACGGGGGCGCGGTGGCCATCTGACGCAAGCCGCGGCCGGTCGCGCTCACTCGACTGGCCGGAATCCGTCGGCGATGCGGCGCAGCTCCGGCAGGAGGCGATCCTGCTCGTCGGCGGCCATCTGCGCGACGAGCCGGAAGTAGCCGCCATCCGGCGGCAGCACGAGCACCTGCCAGAGTGCAAGCTCGCTGCCATCGTCCTTGTCGGTGGCGGTGCCGAGCAGCTCGATGGCAGGAAGACCGGCGACCTGGAGCTTGCGCTGCTCAGCGACCTTGGGCGCGACGATGCCGGGCAGCCCGGAGAGCAGCGTCTCGGCCTGGGCCATGGCGTTTTGCACCGGGCGGCGGTCGAGCGAGGGGCTCACGATCAGCACGACGCGCCGCTCGGCCTTGTGGCCCGGCTCGAAGCGGCCGTCGAGCGTATAGGCGCGCGTCGTGCCGAGAATGCTGCCCGCGCTCTTGAATGGTCCCAGATGCTCCAGGCGGAAGACGTCGCGCGAGGGCGCAGGCGACGAGGCGATCGACGCGCTCGACAGCATGCGCTCGACATCGGCCGGCGCGACGGCGCCTATCTCGAGCGCCGATCTGAGCACGTTCGCGGTGACGAGCGCCGTCACGCTTTTATTGCGGAAGGCCACCATGAACTTGGCCACGGGACCCTGGTCGCTCGCCTGCTCGCCACGCATATAGAGATAGGGCTCTGCGCGCGGCA
>JBFWQN010000534.1:0-3906 GCA_050249405.1 Hyphomicrobiaceae bacterium
GTCGCTGCTGGCCAACCCGCACCGGCTGCGCATCCTGTGCGAGCTGCAGGCGGGAGAGCGCTCGGTGTCCGCTCTCGAGGCGGTGGTCGGCCTCAGCCAGTCGGCGCTGTCGCAGCACCTCGCCAAGCTGCGCGAGGCGCAGATCGTCACGACGCGGCGCGAGGCGCAGACCATCCACTATTCGATCGCTGACCCGCGCGCGCAGAGGCTGCTCGACGTGCTCGCCGAGCTGTTCTGTCCGCCAGACAGTAAGGGGCCGGCCGTGCCCGGTGATTGATCGCGCGCAAGCTGCGACCCGGTGCGGGGCGAAGGCCGGGCTTTCAGGCCCTCGCTCAGGTTGCCGGTTTCTCGGCCTCGACCAGCCCTAGCCGCTGGCCGGCATAGACCTGCTTCCTCAGGGGCCCCCACCAATCCTCGTTGTCGAGGTACCAGCGCACGGTCCGCGCGATGCCGGTGGAGAACGTCTCCTGGGCGCGCCAGCCGAGCTCCCGCTCGAGCTTCGTCGCGTCGATCGCATAGCGCCAGTCGTGCCCCGGGCGGTCGGTCACGAAAGTGACGAGCTGCCGGTGCGGCGCGCGATCGGGCCGCGCCTCGTCCATGAGGGCGCAGATGGTCTCGACGACCGCCATGTTCGTCTGCTCGTTGCGACCGCCGACATTGTATTTCTCGCCGAGCCGGCCTCGGCGCAGCACCAGCGCCAGCGCGCGCGCATGGTCGTCCACGTAGAGCCAGTCGCGCACGTTGCGCCCGTCGCCATAGACCGGCAGGGGCAGCCCGTCGCGCGCGTTGAGGATCATCAGAGGGATCAGCTTCTCGGGAAACTGGTAGGGCCCGTAGTTGTTCGAGCAGTTGGAGACCAGGGCCGGAAATCCATGCGTGCGGTGCCAGGCGAGCACGAGGTGATCGGACGCCGCCTTGCTCGCCGAGTACGGAGAGGACGGGTCGTAAGGCGTCTCCTCCGAGAACAGCCCCTGAGGCCCGAGCGAGCCGTAAACCTCGTCCGTCGAGACATGCAGGAAGCGGAAGGTGTCGCGTGCGGGCGCCGCGAGCGACTGCCAGTAGCCGCGAGCCGCCTCCAGCAGCTGCCACGTGCCGACGATGTTGGTGTCGATGAAGGGGGCCGCACCCGTGATAGAGCGGTCGACGTGGGTCTCGGCGGCCAGATGCACGATCGCATCCGGCCGGAACGAGGCGAGTGCCGAGTCCATTGCCGCCCGGTCGCAGATGTCCGCCTTGAGGAAGGTGTACCTCGGGTCGGTCGCGATCGGTGCCAGCGAGGCCGGGTTGGCCGCGTAGGTCAGCTTGTCGACGTTGAGAACGCTCGCGCCCTCGTCCCGCACCAGATGGCGGCAGAGTGCCGAGCCGATGAACCCGGCGCCGCCGGTTACGAGAATGCGCATGCGCGGGCCCTCGGTAAGCTCACGGCTGGTATTGGAAATAGACGGGATGCTCGGCCAGAGGCCTCGCCGTCTGATCCTTGCCGGAAAGGATGGCGCCGCCCGGCGGCAGCGGCCATGCGATACCCAGCGCTGGATCGTTCCACAGAACGCCCCGGTCGCATGCCGGCGCGTAGTAGTCGGTCACCTTGTAGACGACCTCGGTGTCCGGCTCGAGCGTGACGTAGCCGTGCGCGAAGCCGACGGGCACCCAGAGCTGCTGGAAATTGTCGGCCGTGAGCGTCACCGCGACATGCCGGCCGAACGTCGGCGAGCCGTGGCGGATGTCGACGGCGACATCGAAGATCGATCCTTTGACCACGCGCACGAGCTTGCCTTGCGGCGACGGTAGCGTCTGGAAATGGAGCCCGCGCAGCACGCCTGCCGGGCGCGACAGCGCCTGATTGTCCTGCACGAAAGTGTCGGGGATGCCGGCAGCCGCAAGCGCTCGTAGGCTGTAGGTCTCGGTGAAGTAGCCGCGATCGTCGCGATGGACGCGCGGCGTCACCAGCAATGGCCCGGGGATCGGCAGACGCTCGACCTGCATCAACGCGACTCCTCGGCGAGGTGCTTCATGAGGCGCCGCAGGTAGTGGGCATACGCCGATTTGCCCAGTCGCTCGAGCCAAGGCGCCATCTCGGACGGTGTAACGAAGCCCTGCCGCAGCGCGATTTCCTCCGGGCAGCACACCTTGAGCCCCTGCCGGCGCTCCAGCGTCGCCACATACTCGGTGGCGTCTAGGAGGCTGTCGAAGGTGCCCGTGTCGAGCCAGGCGAAACCGCGGCCCAGCCGCTCGACGTGCAGATTGCCGGCCTCGAGATAGACGCGATTGAGGTCGGTGATCTCGAGCTCGCCGCGCGCGGAGGGTCGTATCGACCGGGCGTAGTCGACCACGCGGTTATCGTACATGTAAAGGCCGGTCACCGCCCAGTCGGACCGCGGTGACTGGGGCTTTTCCTCGATCGAGTTGGGCCGGCCGTCGCGATCGAAACCGAGCACGCCGTACCGCTCCGGATCGGCCACTTGATAGGCGAACACCGTCGCGCCGGAAGAACGGGCACGCGCCGATGCCAGGTGCGCGGGAAGACCGTGACCGTAGAAGATATTGTCGCCCAGGATCAGCGTCGACGGGCCATCGCCGACGAATTCCTCACCGATGTGGAATGCCTGCGCCAGCCCCTCGGGCCTCGGTTGCGCCGCGTACTGAAGCCTGACCCCGAACTGGGCGCCGGAACCGAGCAGTCGTTTGAATTGCGTCTGGTCGTCGGGCGTCGTGATGATCAGCACGTCTCGGATGCCGGCCAACATCAGCACCGAAAGCGGATAGTAGATCATCGGCTTGTCGTAGACCGGCAGCAGCTGCTTCGACAGCGCGAGCGTCAGCGGATAAAGCCGCGTGCCGCTCCCGCCGGCGAGGATGATCCCCCTCATCGCACGTCTCCGGATGGTACAACCGGAGGAAGAGGTGGCGGATTTTGTCGTCGCCGTCCACCAGGAACAGAAGGGTGCGGCGATGTCGGCGCCACGCCCGCCCAGGGTTGCCGTCCGTCTTCAGTGACTGGCCTTCTTGCCCCAGATTGCCTCGATCCGCTGATCGCGACCGCAGCTGAAGCGGTAGAACTTATAGCGAACGGGATTCTTCGTATAGTAGTCCTGGTGGTAATCCTCGGCCGCCGTGAACGGCCCGGCGTCTCGCACCACCGTTGCCAACGGCTCCTTGAGAGGGCCGCTCTTGGCGAGCTCCGTCTTCGCGGCCTCGGCGACCGCCTTCTGCTCGGGCGAATTCGTGAAGATCGCCGTCTTGTAGCTCTCGCCACGGTCGCAGAACTGCCCGCCCGCATCGTAGGGGTCGACGTGGCGCCAGAAGTAGTCGACGAGCTGCTTGTAGGAAACCTTGGCCGGGTCGAACGTCACCTGCACCACCTCGAGATGGCCGGTATTCCCGTGCGAGACCTGCTCGTAGGTGGGATTGGGAGTCCGTCCACCCATGTAGCCCGACACGGTGGAGATGACGCCGTCCACCTTGTCGTAGTCGGCTTCGACGCACCAGAAGCAGCCGCCCGCGAATGTCGCGACTTGTGTCTCGGCCGGCTTCGTCGGGGCCGGCTTGGCGGCGGGAGCTTGGGCCGCGACTTGCGTTACCGCGAGCTGCCAACCAGCCGCCAATGCCGCGATCAGGGCGATCGCGGCCACGATGGTTCGTTTCATGCTCAGGCCTCCGCCCGGGACGTCAGGATTTTTTGGCTTCGCCGGCGGCGGGAGTGGCCGTCGCCGGATCGGCTTTCGGCACGAACTTCATCGCCACGCCGTTCATGCAGTAGCGTTGACCTGTCGGAGGAGGGCCGTCCGGAAACACGTGGCCGAGGTGACCGCCGCACGTGGCGCAATGCACTTCGGTCCGGGTCATGAAGAAGCTGCGGTCGGACTTGGTGCCGACGGCTTTCTCCACGGGCTTGAAGAAGCTCGGCCA
>JBFWQN010000535.1:0-3901 GCA_050249405.1 Hyphomicrobiaceae bacterium
CTGGACGCTCGACCACGCAGGCCCGATGACGCGCACCGTTCTCGATTGTGCGCTGATGATGCAGGCACTGGCTGGCCACGATCCGCGCGATCCGGCCTCCGTCGAGACGGCGATACCCGACTACGCGAGCGAGGCCGTCAAGCCTGTGACAGGGCTCAGGATCGGCGTCGCCCGCTCGTGGTATGCAGGACCGGACGGCGCCGATGACGAGGTGTGTGCAGCCGTCGGTCGCGTCGCTGCAACGCTCCGCAGAGCCGGCGCCGACGTGCGCGACGTCGAGCTGCCCGATCTCGCGCTGTTTCACGCCTGCGGCCGTCTGATCATCCTGTCGGAGGCCTACAGCCTTCACCGTGCGGCGCTGCAGAGCACACCGGAGATCTACGGCCTGTTCTTCCGTCAGCGCGTTCGGTTGGGCGCATTCATCGGTGCGGCCGACTACTTGGATGCCATGCGCCTGCGGCGGCAGCTCACCGATCAGATGGCCGCAGCCATGGAGAAAAGCGCCGTCGACGTCATCTTGACCGCGAACCAGTACGGCGTCGCAGAGCCTTTCAGCCGATCGCAGCATCCATTCCCGTTTTTCAAGAAGCCCTACCTGACCATGCCGTTCAACGTCACGGGCATGCCGGCTTTGACGGTATGCGCCGGCTTTGCGAAGAGCGGTTTGCCCGTTGGCGTGCAACTCGCCGGGAGACCCTTCGAAGACGCCGTCGTCCTGCAGGTCGGCCACGCCTTCGAGACCGAGCGCGGTCCGATGGATCGACGTCCCATTCCCTGATCGCGGTGGGAACGTCGCGCGGCGTGGCGTCCCTGCGGGCAGTCAGTCCCTGCAGGCACCGCGCGACTGTCCGAGGCATGAGGCGCGGTCGTCAGCGTGTCGTGGTTCCGTCAAGCGCACGAACGCAGCGGACGAAGCGCGCCTCTCCCGACGCCACCAGTGCCGGCACGCCATCCCGGCATGCCGGCATGGCAAGGCGGCACCGCGGCGCAAACGTGCAGCGCGATGGCGCCGCTGAGAGATTGGGCGGCGACCCGGCAATCGGCTCGAGGCGGCGCCCGCGTGAGGCGCTGTGGATCGTCGAGGCGAGAAGTCCCTGCGTATAGGGATGCTTAGGGCTCTCGACGATCTGCGCCAGCGGACCCGTCTCTACGATCTGGCCGCCATACATGACCGCCAGCCGCGACGACACCTCGATCGCGACGCCAATGTCGTGCGTGACAAATATGATGCTGAGGCCGAGATCCCTCTGCAGCTGGGCAAGCAGCAGCAGGACTTGGATCTGCACTGTGGCGTCGAGCGCCGTCGTCGGCTCGTCCGCGAGCAGCACCTGCGGTCGGCACGCCAGCGCGAGCGCAATCATGGCGCGCTGCCGCATGCCGCCGGACATCTCGTGCGGATAGTTGTCCAGCCGCTGCCGCGCGGAGGGAATGCGCACCAGCTCGAGCAGCTCGAGTGCGCGGGCGCGGGCCACCGCCTGCGAGACTCCCTCGTGGTGCACGATGGTCTCGCAGATCTGTTCGCCGACCGTATAGACCGGATCGAACGCCGTCGCAGGCTCCTGGAAGATCATGGCCACTTTGGCGCCGCGGACTTTGCGCATCTGTGCCGTCGGCAGCTGCAGGAGATCGACGCCCGCGAGCAGGATCTCGCCGCTGAGAACGGTGCGATGCGGGGGCAGGAGCTTCTGGATCGAGCGCAGAGTGACGCTCTTTCCCGAGCCTGACTCGCCGAGAATGCCCAACAACTCGCCGCGCGCGAGATCAAACGACACGCCATTGACCGCGTGCACCGTTCGATCGCGCGATACGAAGCGGACGTGAAGATCCCGCACTTGCAGGACCGGCGGATCGCCTGCCTGCGCCTTGGCATCTGGTGCATCTTGGGACATGGCAAGCATCGTGCCCTCCTAGGCCATCGCTGCCTGCGCGCCGGCAGCCAGATGACAAGCCGTGAGCCGCCCGTCGTTGCCGATGGGACGAAGGATCGGCTGCTCGCGACTGCAGATGGGCGCGGCGATTGGGCACCGCGTGTGAAAGCGGCATCCCGGTGGCGGTGCGATCGGATTTGGCGGGTCCCCCGTGATCGGCGCCTCGGTGGTGCGCTGATGGGGGTTCATTGTCGGCTGCGACCGCAGCAGGGCCTGGGTGTAGGGATGCGCCGGAGCGTCGTAGATCTGCGACACCGGCCCGATCTCGACGATCTGGCCGAGATACATGACCATGACCTGGTCGCTGATATAGCGCACCACATTGAGGTCGTGACTGATGAACAGGTACGTGAGTCCGTACCGGCCCTTGAGATCCGTGAGCAGGTTCAGCACCTGCGCCTCGACCGACTTGTCGAGTGCGGAGACGGCCTCGTCGAGGATCAGCAGTCGCGGATGCAGTGCCAGGGCGCGCGCGATGTTGACCCGCTGGCGCTGGCCGCCGGACAACTCGTGTGGATAGCGATGCACGAACATCCGCGGATCGAGGCCGACCTGCCCGAGAATTTCTATGGCGCGATCGTTGGCCACTCCCGCGGGAACGCCGTCGGCCATCGGACCGAAGGAGATCGATTCCTCGATGGGAAGTCTCGGATTAAGTGACGAGTAGCTGTCCTGGAAGACCATTTGCACGCGGCTGCGCAGCTCGCGCACGGAGATGCCGCGATGGCCTCCGACGAGTTGACCGTCATAGATGACCTCGCCGTCGTCGGGCTCGATCAGGCGAATCAGAAGTCGGGCCACGGTAGACTTGCCGCAACCGGATTCACCGACCACGCCGAGTGTCGCCCCCTTCGGCAGCGTGAACGAGATGCCGTCGACGGCCCTGACCGGGGGAGGCGGGGTGCGGCTCAGGAGCGCGCGCTTGCTGGAGAAATACTTCCTCAGATTATTGACGATCAGGAGGGGTTGCGATGGACCGCCAATATCGTTCGACCACGCCACATCCATGTATCGCCCTTGCCGGCTTCAAAGTTACCTTCGAATGGCAACGTAGCGCGCAGCAGCCGAAATCGCGTGCTTGAATACTGAGCGAACTTTGCCTGCCATACGGCATTGCATGTCCTTGGCGACCGACGACAGTGCGACGGGCCGCAGGCGCGGCCGTGCGCGGTGAGACGCGACGCATGGCAGCGGCCTGCGGAGCGTGCATGGAAACGCTCATGCAGCGCATTGCGTTTGGCGCCGGACAGAGCGTCGTCGCCAAGAGCGTCATCGGCCGGCTGCGGGACGAGTGCCTCG
Organism: Hyphomicrobiaceae bacterium; assembly: GCA_050249405.1. Lineage (GTDB taxonomy): Bacteria > Pseudomonadota > Alphaproteobacteria > Rhizobiales > Hyphomicrobiaceae. The sequence continues at coordinate 3,228 of JBFWQN010000535.1, forward strand.
ACGAGCATCTGTTCCGCGCGGTCCGTCTGCCCGCTCGATAATCGAGGCATGGAGGAGCGACGACATCCGCGTTGAGCGGGTTTTCGCTATTTATCGCCGTCCGGTACAAATCCAATGCGGCGTACGTTTGGGAATTCGCGGGTGCGCCTGCGGCGATGCTGTAGCCATAAGCGCGATCAAGTGAATAATTTGGAATGTTCCAATTTGCTCCACCATCATCTGTCCCACAATAGGCGATGATGGTGGTGCCGTTCCGCGTATAGGACTGCGCGGAGAAGCTGAGGTGGTCCCGGTCGTTCGGACAGATTTTCCGCTTCGATAAGTGGGTCGTCTGCCGGGGTTAGGCCGCCGCGCGGATCGGCGACGTCGTGGTGTTGTGGAAGTAATATCCGGCAATGAATTGATCGAAGAAGCTTGGCCTGTCGCGACAGAAGACGAGGCCCGTCCACCCCGAGACAGACCCGGTCTTCGCGGCCGTCGAGCCTGGAACCGATAACGCCTTCGCGCTGGTCCTGCCCTACGTGAACACCGAGGCGATGCAGCTGTTCCTCGATCGCTTCGTCGCTGTGACCGGGCTCCGGCCTCATCGTCCTAGGCTTGCGGCTCGGCGATGCGCATCATCGAGACGTTCGCGCGCGGCTCTGAGCCCAGACACCGGCCTGCATCGATCGTGA
>JBFWQN010000536.1:0-3898 GCA_050249405.1 Hyphomicrobiaceae bacterium
GTCGCGATCCTTCGCTGCGCGTCACCGAGGCTCGCGATGCCACCCCCGATGGCGAGACGCTCGTAGTCGTCGGCAGGTGCCAGCTCCTGGGCTCTCGCCACGATCTCGTCGATGCGCAGCTGGGCCCCGAGCCCGAGATAGGCTCGCGCGGAGTCCTCGACGGACGCACCGGTCTTCTCCGCGATGGCAACGATGGCGGGCGTGTCGACCAGCGCTGTCAGCCGCGCGATGTCGCGGGCAACATCATCCGGCACGCCCTGCTCCCGCATCACCTTCCCATCGGCGGCGAGCCGGGCGTTGCAGGACGGCGGCGCGACCCGCTCCAGCGCTTCGCCGATGGCCAGGCACCCCCTCCGGCACCGATCGATGGTCTGGGCGAGCGGACGCGCAGCGACGCCTTCGCGCAGCAGCTCCGTCGAGGCGGCGACCAGCGCACGCCTCACGCGCTCGTAAAGCGCGAGCTGCGCCTCCCCGTCCAGCTTGCCGTCGAGCGCATCGATGCGGCCCCACAAGCTGGCCAGGTCGAGCATGCCACGCGCCGCCATGAAGGCAAAAGCGACCTCCGCCACGGGCCGGCCGGCCGCATCCGCCAGTGTCAGCGGCCCCGCGGGCCCGAGCCGGTTGACGAGACCGTTGGTGAGCGTCGTTGCCACGATCTCCCGCCTCAGCCGGTGATGCGCGATCTCGTCGGCGAAGCGCTCGCGGAGCACCGGCGCGAAATAATCGCCGAGCAGGCCTGTCAGGTACGGATCGTCGGGCACCTGGCTGTCGAGCAGATCGTGCAGCAGTGCGATTTTGGCGTAGCTGAGCGCCACGGCGATCTCGGGCCGGGTGAGGCCGCGGCCCTGCCGGTGCCGGTCTGCCAGCTGGTGATCGTCGGGCAGCGCCTCGAGGCGGCGATCGATGAGCCCTCGCATCTCCAGCTCACGGACGAGGCGCGCGAAACGGCCGAGGTCGATTGCCGCGCGCCGCTCGGCAAGGCTCAACGCCAGCGATTGCTGGTAGTTGTTGCGCAGAACGGTCGCCGCCACGTCGCCGCTCATGCCGGCCAGCAGGCCATTGCGCTCCTCGATCGCGAGACGGCCTGCACGCACGGCGGGCGCCAGCGCGATTTTGATGTTCACCTCCTGGTCGGAGGTGTTCACGCCCGCCGAGTTGTCGATGAAATCGGTATTGAGGCGAATGCCACGCTCGGCCGCCTCGATCCGCCCCCGCTGCGTCACCCCGAGGTTGGCGCCCTCGCCGATGACCTTCGCCCTGAGCTCGCTTGCTGCCACGCGGATGGCGTCGTTGGCTCGGTCACCCACGTCCAGATCGGTCTCGCCCGACGCGCGCACATAGGTGCCGATACCGCCGAACCACAACAGATCCGTCTCGGCCGCCAGAATGGCGTGCATCAGCTCGGCGGGAGTGAGCGCATCGACGGCCAGGCCGAGCGCCGCCTTCACCTCTGGCGAGAGCGGTATCGATTTCGATTGCCGCGAGAACACGCCGCCGCCAGCTGACAACTTCGAGCGGTCGTAGTCGGCCCAGCTCGAGCGAGGCGTCTCGAAGAGCCGGCGCCGCTCGCCGAAGCCAATGGCCGGATCGGGTTCGGGATCGAGGAAGATGTCGCGATGATCGAAGGCCGCGACGAGCTTGATGCAGGGCGACAACAGCATGCCATTGCCGAACACGTCCCCGGACATATCGCCGACGCCGACCACGCGGAAGGGCTTCGTCTGGATGTCCCAATTCATCTCTCGGAAATGCCGTTTGACACATTCCCATGCACCGCGGGCCGTGATGCCGAGACCCTTGTGGTCATAGCCGGCCGAGCCGCCGGAGGCGAAAGCGTCGCCGAGCCAGAAGCCGCGATCGAGCGCAATGGCGTTGGCGGTATCGGAGAAGGTCGCCGTGCCCTTGTCGGCCGCCACCACGAGATAGGGATCGTCGCCGTCGTGCCGTACCACGCGCTCGGGAGGCACCACCGCCCCATCGACGATATTGTCGGTGAGATCGAGCAAGGCACCGATGAAGATGCGGTAGGCCGCGATGCCTTCCTGCTGGATGGCCTCTCGCGTGCCTCCGCGCGGCAGGCATTTCGGCAGAAATCCGCCCTTGGCGCCGGCTGGTACGATCACCGCGTTCTTGACCTGCTGTGCCTTGGCAAGGCCCAGAACCTCGGTGCGGTAGTCGAGCGCCCGATCCGACCAGCGGATTCCGCCGCGCGCGATGGGCGCGAACCGCAGATGCACACCCTCCACGCGCGGGCTCGCGACCACGATCTCGCGGAATGGCCGCGGTGCTGGCGCCATCGCCACCTGCTTGCCGTCCAGCTTGAAGGCGATCGTCTCGGGGTGGCCGCCGTCGGCACCGCGCCGGTAGTAGCTCGTGCGCACGGTGGCCTCGACCAGCCCTTTGACGGAACGCAGGATGCGATCCTCGTCGAGGCTGGCCACATCGCCGAGAGCCGCCTCGATGCGGGCGCTGATCACCGCCCCCTCGGCCTGGCGTGCCTCGTGAGCAAGGTCGCGATCCGGGTCGAAGCGCACTCCGAACAGCTCGACGAGATCGCGAGCGATGGCCGGATGCGCGACCAGGGTCTCGCCGATGTAGCGCGGGCCGAACGCGGCTCCGAGCTGGCGCAGGTAGGCGGCATAGGCGCGAAAGATGGCCGCCTCCCGCCAGGCGAGGCCCGCGACCATCACCAGGCGATTGAACACGTCGCTATCGGTCTCACCTTTGAGAACCGCGATGAAGGTCTCCTCGAGCCGCCGGTCGAGCCCTGCTCCGCCCTCTACGCCGCGGCCGTCGGCACACTCGAGAAGCATGTCGTGCAGCACGACCACGCGTGGCCGTCCATCCAGCCGCGGCTTGAGTTGCCACGTGCGCTCGTCGATGACGGTGAAGCCGAGATTCTCCAGCAGCGGCACGCGCTCGGACAGGTGGATCGGCTCGTCCAGACAATAGATCGCCGCCCGTATTCGTGACGGCGGCAGCCCTGCCTCGCTGTGCACATCGATGGCGACCGGGCGGTCTGCGCCGAGCCTCTCGATGCGAGCAATGTCCTCGATGGCGCGGGCCGGCGGGAACATCTCCGAGTAGCCCGCGGGAAAAGCCGTGCCATAGCGGGCGAGCAGCGCGGCTCCGTTCTCGGCGAGCCCGAGGAGCGCGGCCTTGAGCTCGTCGGTCCACGTCCGCACGATGCGGGCGATCCCCGCCTCCAGCTCGCTCGGCTCGATCGCAGAGATCTGTCCTGAGCGCCTGGCCACGATGAAATGCACGCGTGCCAGCGGACCGTCTCCGAAATGCGGATAGAACGCCGCGACGTAGCCTTCGAAACGGGCAGCGAGATGCTCGCCGATGGTGGCGCGCACACTCGACGAGTACCGCTCGCGCGGCACATAGACGAGCGCCGAGACGAAACGGTCGAACCGGTCGTAGCGCAGAAACACCCGCACGCGCGGCCGAAGCTCCAGGTCGAGAATGCCGGAGGCCCAGCGCTCGAGATCGTCGGCCGAGATCTGGAAGAGCTCGTCGCGCGGAAACGTCTCGATCACGTTGACCAGTGCCTTGTCCGCGTGGCTGCCGCCCGGCAGTGCCAGCCCCTTGATCAGGACCTCGATCTTGCGGCGCAGAAGCGGGATGCGTCGCGGCGTTTCCGTGTAGGCCGACGACGTGAACAGCCCCACGATGCGCAGCTCGCCCATCACCTCGCCCGATGGCGCGTACTGCTTGACCCCCACGTAGTCCATGTGGACGCGGCGATGCACCCGGCTCACCACGTTGGCCTTGGTGATGATCAGCGGATCCGGAGAGAAGAAGAACTGCCGAACCTCCGGCGTCAGCGCCACCAGCGCGGTTCCGCGGCGGTGCACATGAACGCCGGGGTCCGACAGCTGCCCCAGCCCCGCCC
>JBFWQN010000537.1:0-3887 GCA_050249405.1 Hyphomicrobiaceae bacterium
GAGCTCACCACGCTTGGGATCTCGCAACATTGCGCCGCATTCTCGATCACCCGGGCAAGCATTTCCAGATTTCCTGGTACGTCGAATCGAACGTCGGCGAGAGGGACGATCCAACGGCCGTTGGCGTCTCTGTGGCGGCACGCATTGCCGAGGCCGTCGCCAAGCAGCAGTCACTGCTGCGCCACTACGGCTCCGGCCGCTTTGCCGGCCTCTTCGAGCTCAACGGATCGCGCGACAAAAAGGACGGCAATCTCGTCGGTCGTGGCAATCGACCCGCGGATTGGTTGCGGGATGCCGCCGCTGTGCAAGCCAGGGGTTTCCGGCTGATCGCCAAGAGTCCGGCGCCGGACCACGTCGACGAGCTGCGCGCCAGGTTCGGCAAGGCGTTCGTGCCGCGCATCGTCTTCGAGGACGTCTCCGCAGCGCCGGGCGCGGCCAACGCAGGCTACCGGCGCGACGCGAAAATCCTGTCCGGGCGCGGGGAGACGGTCACGCTCGTCATCCACTCCGGTGCCTATGGCGGCTTTCCCGCGACCCCGCTGCCGCGCGCCAGGTCCGTGATCGCATCCGACTTCATGGCACCTGCGACGGAGGCATTCTGGGGACGCGCGACGGCCGCCGGCGGCTTCGAGCGAGTGAAGTCTTTCGCCGCCACGACATTTGCCACCGGCTCGGCAGCGACGGGTGCCGGCTCCGCCGAGCGGTGACGCCCGCCAGCCGGCCAGCCATGAAGAGCCGCAGCTCCTACAGCAGCCGCATGGCGATGATCCATGCCGTCACGAACAGGGGCGAGAGCGCCGTCGAGATCACCACCGCGGTCGAGATGAAATCGGCCTCCATCTTGTACTCGGCGGCAAAGATGGTGATGAGCACGCCCACCGGCGTCGAGGCGGCGACCACGATGACCGCCGTGATGTCGTGGCCAAGCCCCATCTCCCAGCAGATCCACCACGTCAGCGCCGGCGCGATCAGGAATTTCAGGACGAGAATCAGCGTCTGCGGCAGCCACTCGATGCGCCCGATTTTCGACGCCGCGACCTGCGCGCCGAGCGTGTAGAGCGCCAGCGGCGTGAAGATCGAGCCGAGCAGCTGGATCGGCTGGCCGATGACCTGAGGCAGCTCGACCTCGAAGCCGCGCAATGCCAGCCCGAGGGCGATCGATGGGATCATCGGCGTCTCGAGCGCGCTCTTCAGCTTGTCGAAAGGTTTGCCGCCACCGGGCGCCATCACCCAGACGCCCACCGTCGTCGTCATGATCGCCATCAGCGCCGCCATGACCGACTGGTGGATCAGGTACTCGGAGCCGAAGGCGAGCTGCGTCACCGGCACGCCGAAGAAGCCGACGTTGGCGTAGGCCGCGCCCAAACCCAGCATCGGCCCGAGCGTCGGTCTCAATCGGAAAACGATGGCGATCAGCCAGCCGAGTGGAATGATCATCAGGAACTGGACGATGCCCATGTAGACGACCGGCCAGACCACGGAGATCGGCTGCCGCCCCGCCGACAGGAAATGCACGAAGAATGCCGGCATCACCACGAACACCTGCAGCCGGTTGAGCGTGCCGATATCGAGCTTGAGCTTGGGCTGCATGACGTAGCCGAGCACCACCAGCGCGATGATCGGCAGCGTCACCTTGGTCAGGATGTCGAGGAAGAGCGCCATTTGGCCAGCGTTCGTCAGCGCCGGGAAGCTGGCGCGGCGCGCTTTCTCACCGATGCTCGCGGCGAGGGCAAGGCACAAATCGGAGTTGCATCTGCCGGCTCATTTGCCGTCTCGCGTGCAGAGTGCCTAACATGAGGCGTTCTTGGTCCTCACGAGGAGGCTTACTATGCGTTGGCTACTGTTGCTGGCCGCACTGCCAGTCTTCACCGGGTCACCTCTCGCCGCCGAGCCGCTCGACAAGGTCGAGAGCCGGCTCTTCAGCACCCGCGACTTCAAGCTGACGAGCGGGACCGTGCTTCCGAAGCTCAAGCTCGCCTACGAGACGTACGGCAAGCTCGCCGCTAACGGCCGAAATGCCGTGCTGATCACCCACGGCTACACATCGAGCCATCATGCGGCGGGCACCTACCGGCCTGGCGGAGCGCCTGCGGGCCTCAACGACGGCGACAAGGGCTCGTGGGACAAGCTCATTGGGCCCGGCAAGGCGATCGACACGGACCGCCTGTTCGTCGTGTCGTCGAACATGCTCGGCTCGTCCTACGGCTCGACGTCTCCACGAAGCATCGATCCGTCCACGGGCAAGCCCTATGGACCAACCTTCCCGCGCTACTCGGTCGCCGATATTGTCGATGCCCAGAAAGCGCTGCTCGATCATCTCGGCGTCAAGCATCTGGTGGCCGTCGCAGGCCCGTCCTACGGCGGTTATCAGGCGTTCCAGTGGGCGGTTCGGCACCCGGGGTTCATGGACGGCGTCGTGCCCGTGGTGACTGCTCCATCGACGACCACCACGGCAGCTACCACGCAGAAGCTGATCGACCAGCTCGCGGCCGATCCCAACTGGAATGGCGGCCATTATTATGACAAGGGCGGCATCGACACGGTGATGACCCGCATCCGGGTCGCGACGCTCAAAAACTACGGCATCGAGGCCCAACTCGCACCCAAGCACCCGGACCCGAAGGATCTCGAGGCGGCCATCGTCAAGGCTGCCACCCCTTGGTTGAAGGCCTTCGACGGAAACTCGATGGTCGTGCTGAGACGCGCTCTGGAAGGCTTCGACACCACGAAGGACTTCCCGCAGATCAAGGCCAAGTTGCTCTATGTCATCTCGCGCACGGACAAGCTGTTCCCGCCGTCGATCGTCCCCGGCGTCATGGAGAAGCTGAAGGCGGCCGGTGTCGACGCCCGCTACTTCGAGATCGACAGCGAGCTCGGCCATCTCGCCAGCGGCCCCGAAGGCGACAAGTGGGGACCGACGTTGAAGGCCTTCATGGATGAGCTGACGCCTCGGACGTGACCCTGGCCCAGCAGTGATGGCTTGGCTCGCCGTGCTTCCTTATGGCGCGCGGCGAGCCGGCACGCGACTCCGTGCCCCGTAGGGCTGCGCAAATCCCGAGTGCTAGAGGGGGTGAATAACCATGCGGCGCCTCGCGTGCCTCCGTCGCGGCCTTTCGGCCGGGAGCGCGCGAGCCAGAAGGGGGACCCGCAGCACATGGCCCGGACGACAGACGCCATCACCGACTCGCTGGTCCGCAGCTTCGAGGCCGCCGAGGAGCATCCGCGTCCCTACCGGCATTGGTTTTTGACCAGTTGCCTCCCCGACGACGCGGCCGAGGAGATCACGCACCTGCCGTTCCCGGCCCCGGCACTCGGCGGCATCTCCGGCAAGCGCGAGATCCACAACGCAACGCGCAAATATTTCGACATCGAGAACCGTGGCCGCTACCCGGTGGTCGAAGCGTTCGCGCAGGCCTTCCAGTCGCCCAAGGTGACCCGGCGCGTGGAGAGCCTTTTCGGGACGCGCCTCGGCGGCACCTACCTGCGATTGGAGTATGCCCAGGACACCAACGGCTTCTGGCTCGAGCCGCATACCGACCTCGGCGTGAAGGTGTTCACGATGCTGCTCTACCTCTCGAAGGAGGCTTCCCACGCCGACCTCGGCACGGACATCTACGACGCCGGGAAGCACCACCTCGGTCGCTCGCCGTTCGTCCCGAATGGGGCGATGGTGTTCGTGCCCTCCACCGATACCTTCCACGGCTTCGAGCCTCGGCCCATCGAGGGCGTCAGGAAGTCGGTGATCATCAACTACGTGACGCCCGAATGGCGCGCGCGCGAGCAGCTCTCGTTCCCGGACGCACCGATCGCGGCATGATCCAGCACGCGCCGCACGCTCACCCGCGCGCGGCGATCGCCTCTGCGATGGCAACGGCACGGCGCGCGGC
>JBFWQN010000538.1:0-3871 GCA_050249405.1 Hyphomicrobiaceae bacterium
AGCCACCAGCGCCAGCGCCATCAGGCCCGCGATGGCCGCGAAGGCCGCCGTCCACCCCGCCCGCGACATGCCGCCCGAGGCGTCGAGCACGATGCCCACCATCAGCGGTCCGACGAAGCCGCCGGCATAGCCGAGCATGGAATGGACGGCGAGCGTCGCACCACGGCGCGCCGGATCGGCCGTGCCGGCCGCCCCTGCCGTCAGCGACGAGCTGTCAAGCCAGACGACCACGCCATAGACCATGAGCAGGGCGACCGCGAGCCAGTAGGAGAGCGGTCCCAGCCAACCGAGCAGCAGGCCCGTCACGATCGAGGCGAGCATGGCCAGCATCACGAGCCGCCGCCGGCCGAGGCGGATCGCCATCTCGTTGCCCATGACGCTGGCGAAGGTGCCGAGCAGGCCGAGCGCCGTCACCACCAGGGTCGGCGCGAGCACACTGGTCCCGGCTCCGGTCGAGGCCGCCACATAGCCGAGAAAGGCGACGCCCCAGCCACGCAGCGCATTCATCTCGAGGGTGTGGATCGAGTAGCCGACAGCGTAGGCCATCGCCGAGCGGTTGCGGAAGACGGGCAGGAAATTGAACAGGCCGCCGCCGTCGGACGGCTTCGGCGAGGGCGCCACCTTCGCCGGCACCTGCGCGAGCACCATCGCCCAGGCCAACGCGGCAGTGATCGCCGCCGTGGCGAACGCCCACCGCCAGCCGGCAAGGCCCGCGATCACGTCGGCTGCGAGGAATGACACGGCGCCCGAGATGCCGATGGAGGCCGCATGGCCGGCCGTCGCGCGCGACATCATCCGCGCGTCCACCACGTCGGCGAGGAGCTTGAGGCCGGTCATGTAGGTGCCGGCCCAGCCGAAGCCAGCGATGGCCCGCGCTGCGAAGGCCGACCAGAAGCCATCGGCGTAGATTGCGAACGCCGCGTGCCCGACGATCGTCGCGCCGACGCCGATCAGATAGATGCGCTTCGGGTCCACCCGGTCCGTCAGCGTGACGAGCACCGACACCGACAGCATGTAGGCGCCGTAGAAGGCCGAGGTGATCCAGCCCGCCTCGCTGTTGGTCAGGCTCCATTTGCCGAGCAGCCCCGGCAGCAGCGCAGGCCAGAAGAAGGCGCCGAGTTGCACGAGCACCTGCGCCGCGCAGACGAGCGCCACAAGGCGCCCCGCCGGCGTCCGCCACCACGGCAAGCTTTCCTCGGCCATGCTCTCGCTCCCCTGCCCCCATGCGCCCTCGACCGGCATCAGGGTAGGCAGAGTGGCGCCACTTGAACAACATCTCGGCGAGCAACGCAGTGCAAGCGCTCGGCGTGAGATTGAGCGGGGGCGTCGCTGGCCGCCGACGCGAGCCGCCCGACGTATAGCAAACGACGTCTTTGCCCGCCCCGGCCGAGTTCGCTGACGACCAACTTGTCAGCCATCGCCTCCGTGCGGAAGCAGTCGTCGTGGGGCGTCAGCGAGCACGGTCGGTCTCAGGGGTATGGCGCCGAAACCCCTGGTCATGTGCAGACGCGGTGCTTGTGCTCCAGGCGACCCGGAGGCGTCGATTATCGTTTAGATCTTCACCTCTGGCGCGTCCTCGACGAAGACCCGATCAAGCCCGAGGCTGTAGGCCCGCTTCTCCTCGAGGCCGAAGCGCCGTGCAATAAGGTTGGCGGGAAATTGGTCGCGGGCACCGTTGTATTCGCCAACGGCGAGGTTGAAGAACCGCCGAGCGGCTGCGATCTTGTTGTTAACGTCGACGATCTCGGACCTCAACTCGGCGTAATGCGATCCGGCTACTATGTTGGGGTAGGCCTCGACAGCCCCAATGAGCCTCGTCAGGCTCGTCGTCAGGGCGGCTTCAGCCTCCATTTTTCGATCTGACCCAGCCGCCCGTAGCGCCTCGTTGCGTGCCTTCAGAACATTATCGACGATTGACTTCTCGTGGCCGGCAAAGCTGCGCACCGTCTCGACCAGGCTCGGTATGAGGTCATGTCGGTGCCGGACTTGCACGTCGATATCTGCGAAGGCCTGCTCGCACCGCCGCCGCAATATGGCTAACCGATTGTAAACGAGCAACCCGATCGCGAAAGGCAGAAAGATGGATAATGCAGCAACAACGCCGAGCCAAGATGGTACGGACATAACCAGAGCTCCTCACGGCGGCATCGATTCCTGGCAGGATAGGATAGATGTGTAAAGTCCAAATGAAACGATACTCTCCCTGATGCCACATTCATCAATGTGGCGTTCTTTCCTGACGATTAAGGACTTCTCCGTCTAATATTCGTTGCTCATCTTCGCTGAGAGTTTTGCGTCCGGAGCTGGTTAACATGAGCGAGTCGCTGATTCTTCGCGTCAAGCGCCTGGTGTCGGGCAGCGTCAACGGGGTCGTAGACGCGCTGGAGAATGCCAGTCCCGAGTTGGTCATGCGCGAAGCGATCCGAGAGATCGAGCGCGCATCCGCCGACATCCGCGAGGAGCTCGGTTCCGTCATGGCATCGCGCCAGCAGACGGTGCGGCTGATTGAAAGATCGAAGGGGAAGCTCATCGAATTGGGCAATCGGGCCAAGCTCGCCGTGGAGCAGGGGCGGGACGACCTGGCCGAAGCGGCAGTCAGCCGGCAACTCGACATCGAGCTTGAAATCCCCAACCACGAGATGCGCCTGCAGGAATTCATCGCAAGACAATCGGAGTTGGACGGCTTCGTCGCGGGCCTTGCGGCGCGCAAGGCCCAGATGGAGGCCGATCTGTCAGCGTTCTTGCGCGATCGAGAGGCGGCTGCCTTGGCAGCAGGCACGAACGCGGGCGCAGCCACAGGTGTGAAGGCGGAGCGCCGGGCGGACGAGGCCCAGGCTGCTTTCGATCGCGCCATGAGCGCTCCAACGGGCCTGACGACCTCGCGCTCGGACCGCCAGACGGCGGCCAAGCTCCACGAGCTGGAACGCTTGGGTCGCTCTTCGGAAATCGCGGAGCGCCTGGCCCGCCTAAAGAGGACGGCGCAGGCCGGCTAGGTTTACGGTTCATCGCCTGAGATGCGGAGGGTCAACGTGAGACGCGCGGCCCTCTTCGGCCACATTCAGCGAAATAATCTCAAGTCGCTGGCCCTGCTGGCTGCGTTCCTATGCCTCATCGAGGCGTCGCAGATCGCGATCAGGCTCGTCCCCGCCGCGATAGGCGTCAGCTTCATGACCCGCCTCAATCCGGCGTGGCATTTCGACAATTCCTTTATGACCGTCCGCCCGGGTCGCACCCCAGATGGGCCTCGGTTCGAGACGATCGTCACCAAGCGCGCGACCGACGATGGCTTTGGCGCAATCTGGCAAAGGCTCGCCTCGCAGAGCCGGTTCTTCGAGCGCGACTGGTATCTGATCCTGATCATCGGCGCGATTTACATAGCCCTCGCTTGCTGGCGCTCGGTCGTGCTGATGCGTTACGAGACGGGCGCAAGACCCGTCGATCGAAAGGATGCACCCGACCTCTACAATCTGGTCGAGAACCTGGCGATCTCGACTGGCCTGCCCTGCCCGCGCATCGAGTTGATCGAAAGCGACAAGCTCAATGCCTACGCGGCAGGCTTCTTCCCGAAGGCGTCGACGATCGCCGTCACACGCGGGCTCATTCGGAAACTTTCCCGTGACGAGTTGGAAGCGGTCCTAGCTCACGAGCTGGTACACATTCGTGACCGCGATGTCCGCCTGATGGTGGTTGCCCGAGCCTGTGTAGATCTGGTTCTGCCGATCAGCCGATTGATGATCGACTTCGTTCGTGCGCATCCGATCATTTCAGCGCTGCTGGGTCTCCAGTTGTTCTTTCTCGTGGGACCTGCGTTCGCCCTCATTCTGGCGATCGCCGCCGGAGCCATCGCTCTGCTGGCACTTGGCGCTCGGTT
>JBFWQN010000539.1:0-3870 GCA_050249405.1 Hyphomicrobiaceae bacterium
TTCTTCGACATCGCCAAAGATCGGTGGCAGAACGCGGAGCTTGCGCCCTCACGTCAAAACATCGCCCGGTGGTTCCTGCACGCCTTCCCGTTCAAATCGCAAGTGGCGTGGGAGCGCCTGCGCGACGGCTTCGGCCGCGCTGGCGCTCCCATCGAGGGGCTGGAATTCAAGGAGCTGTGCGTCCAGCCCTCACAGGCACATTCTGACTGAATAGTCGCCAATTCGGGCGGCGTGGAAATCCAGCTTTTCCTTCTCGGTGGTCAGAGTGAGCGTCGTGCCGTAGAAATCATCGTAGAATTTCGGCGACGCGTACTTGCCGCCGTCTTTTAGGAACTGCTCCATCTCCTCCACCATGGTCTTCGGGGGAAGACGAATGGAGAACACTTCCTCGCTCGACTGGATGATCACCAGCCCCTTGTGATAGTCGGGCATCGTAATGACGATGCCCAGGTTGGCGCAGAGCGTCTTGAGATCGTCGATCGTGCGCGGCAGCGGAATGGGCGCGCCGTTTTCGACCAGGTAGTTGTTGCCGGTCGCGAACGATTTGACCAGCTTGCCCCACTTGATCTCGTCGTTCACACTGAAGCGTTCGCGTAATTCAGGCATTCTTCTTTCCTCCATGTTCAACCGCGCAATATGAGTGCCGCCGGGTTGACGCGGCAGAGCTCCAGTATCGCTCATGTACTCGAGCAGCTTCGGCATGCTGGCGATCTCGGGAATGCTGTCGAGCGCCCCAGCGTCGTCGAGTAGCGTCCGACAGGCTTCCCGAATTCGATCTTGCACGTGCGGTCCTGCCGTCTCGAAGGCGATCGGCGCCCGCTTCAGCGAGCCGAGGATCGTCTCCGCCACCACGATCGAGCCGAGCGCTCCGAGATGCAGGCTCTCGCCGGCTGCACCGTTGATCGGCCCCGTTGCCTGCCTGATAGGCTGGCCTGCCTCGATCAGAGTGAACAGAAGCAGCGGGGGGTCTTCAGCCAAGATGTCGATCTCGGCCGGTGAAAGGGGATCGAAGTCGAACAGACCGGCGGGCTTGGCGAGCCAGTCCCGGACGATCGGCTTCCAGCTCTCGTAGTCGGGGAGCAGCTTGTCGAGCCCACGGGCGCGAAGCTCCCTGCTCAGCGCCCGTACCGACCACAGGCCCGAGAAGCAGCCTGTGAGAAGATCCCGGTTGGGGAGGCCATCCTCGTCAAGGGGGGTCAGCTTCTCGAAAATACTGCTGTTTGTGAGAGCGCCTGATGTGTAGACCGGCCCGATCCGATGACTGTGGTTCGGTACGCGCTCCCCGATTTGAAAGAAGCGCGACCAGTCGATGGCCCAGTTCGTGTCGACGGGCAAATTGCTCGGCTTGCGCAGGGACGAAAGCTCGAGTGCGTCGCTGAAGGAAAGGGGTGAGTTCTCATCATTGACCTTGTAGGTGTCGCGCACCATCGCATGCGCGAAGCGGAACACCGCGCTCGTGAACTCCACGGGGGTAGAATCCGCGGCATCGGCATCGTGCCCGTCGAGCAGACCGGCGTTGGCGGTCACGTAGTGGGCATAGACGTCCGGATGAAGGATCAGCGCCAGCAGGTCCTTCACGATGATGTTGCGATAGATCAGCGTCACGACGAAGCGCGCGCAGAGAAAGCGCCGATACTCGCGCTCCGTCGGCGAAAGGGCGGCGAGCGCGCCTGTCGTCGGGATCATGTCGATGACATGGTTGTGCAGCGTATGGAACAGCGCCGTCATCTGAGAGATGAGTGCATGGTCGTCGTTGCGCACGTCGGCCAGCAATGCCTCGGTGCGCCACGGATCGCTCGGCGAGGCGCCTTGGCCAGCCGATAGACCGCTATCCTGGACTTGTGCCGGCACGGCGCGAGGAATGTCCCGAAACGGGCAACCCGTCATCGTCCTGTCCGGCTTCCGGATCTGGCCGAGCCGGAACCTCGTGCGAGGAATGCGGCCGATGTGCCTCAGCACGGCCGGATCCATCTCGTAGGGATGCGGGCAGACGTCCGGTCCGCCGCCGTAGATGGTCTCGAGCGTCAGCGGGAAGATGCGCGTATTGGCGAGCCCAACGCCCCCCATCGCCGTGCCGGCGAGCGAGAGCGAGCTGTGTGAGATATCGTGCGCGACGATCTGGAGGAGGTAAGTATAGCCTGAGTGAATATGCGGATTGTCGTCTATTCCCACACCACTGTCGGCACAGACAGGCGTCTCCCACCGTTCGCGTCCGATACGCCTCGCGAGCTTGCGCATCAGCACCCGAAGCGGCTCGGTCGTACCGGACAGCGCCTTCTCCACGAGGCGGCCGGCGGAGAAGGTCTCAGCGGCGCGAGGCTCTCGAAGCAGGTTCCGCATGCGGTAGGCCGATGGCGCGGACGTCTCCCTCGCTGCCACCTCGGCCCGTGCACCGGCCCGCCTTGGGGCAGCGGACCCGGGCTGCAGAAACAGCGACCGGTTGATGCCGTGCATGCGACTGCTCCTCGTCGTCGTCGTCGTCAGTGGAGCAATCTGACCCGGAGCAGCGTGAATCGAGTGTGAATGTCGCAGGCCGACAGATCGCGCCGAGCGATCAGAGAAGCGCGTGACCGTGCGTGTGGACCATTCCGCCACCGGTCTCGGCGAGCACGCGCGCCAGCCGGTCGGTGATCATGTCGCCGGGCATGGGCTGCAGCTGCGGAGCGATTGCCGCTGCGACCGGAATGCCGAGGTCGGCGCGCGTCAGGTCGACGAGATAGACGTCGACGCCGCACTCTGCGAGGCGGCCGAGGAGAGCGGCACGCCTGTCGGCGTCGGTCGGCCCTGCCGGCAAGGTCGCGTCGGAGCCGGGGCCGCGCGGGTGCAGCAGCGTGCACGCTGCCACCTCGAGGCCGCGCGCTCGTGCAATCAACGCCGCGTCCGAGTCGCTCATCGTCCCGGTGTCGGCGGCGAGCTTCGCCTTCGCCTCGGCCACGAGCAGGCCGACCTCCATCTGGCACATCTCGAAGATGGCGGCTCGCGCTGCGCCGTCCCCATCGAGGCGGGCCGCGAGGCCGCAGGCGAGGCCACGACCGTCGCGGCCTGTCGATAGGGCCGCATAGACGGGGATGCCGAGGTCGGTGGTCAGGTCCAGCAGCCACGACCGGCGATCGCGGCTCTCCTGCCGCAGCTCGCCCAGGAGTTGCACGGTGGCGCGGCTCGCCGTGCTTTCCAGCGGTGGCTGTCCGCCGCGCCGGCCGCCGGTCCACCACAGGCTTGCCGCGTCCCGCTCGACCAGCTCGAGCACCGCGCGCAGCTCGGCCGACTGCATCGTGACGCCCGCCGCGACACCCGTGCTCAGCGCGTGGCCGGGAATCGCGAGGGCGCCCCGCGTGCTCCGTCTCAGGCACCAGTCCGCCGGCACGAGCGCATCGGCATCGGTGTGCGCGTCCCGCGCGCGAGTCCATGCGGCGCATGTGTCGTCCGACGCGGCGAGCTGTCGGATGCGTTGGACGACCGCACCGGGGACGTGCCGCGCAACGTCGCGAAGCGTGGCCGTGCGAAGCACATCTCCAGGCCGCTCGACCTGGGATAGCCGCTCGACCGTCTCGCCGATGCAGGAGGCCAAGGCTGCCATGACCGTCGCCCCCGTTCCGGAGCTGCTGAGCCGCGACGGCGCACCATCGCCGGTGCTCGCCTCGCCCTGGCTGGTGAGGCCGCCAGCGAACCTGAGGCCGGGCGCATGCGGGGAACGCAATAGAAAGAGCCGCTCCATGCGTGCGGTAGCCCCGGCTATCGCTGGCCCTTGCTCGTGCTCGAGCGCCGCGAGGAGTGCCCGGCCGTCCTGCGTTGCAAAGTCTATGTCGAGGATGCCAACACTCATCCAACGCTCCTAACTCATTGCACGTACGAATTGCCTTGGCCGCGCCC
>JBFWQN010000540.1:0-3842 GCA_050249405.1 Hyphomicrobiaceae bacterium
GGTGTGGTTGACGTTGATCTTCACCGCGCCCTTCTTCACCACGTCGAACAGATCATTGGCGGTCGCGACCAGATCGGCCCGGCTCGCGGTGTAGGCGGCCAGCGATGGCCGCGTCACGTAGAGCGAGCCCTTGGCAGCGAGAATGCCCGGGTTGAACGCATCGATCGGCCCCGACGCGTTGCCGAACGTGACGAAAAGGCCCAGCGGCTTCAGGCAGTCGAGGGAGGCCGGGAAGGTGTCCTTGCCGATCGAATCGTAGACCACGTCGCACAGCTTGCCGCCGGTGATCTCCTTGACCTTGGCGACGAAATCCTTGTCCTTCGTGTAGTCGATGCAGTGCGCTGCACCGTGGTCGAGCGCCAGCTTGCACTTCTCGGGGCCGCCCGCCGTGCCGATCAGCGTGCCGCCGAGGTGCTTCACCCACTGGCAGGCGATGAGGCCGACGCCGCCCGCGGCTGCGTGCCAGAGGCAGGTGGTGCCGGGGCCGACCTTGTAGGTGCGGCGGACGAGATACTGCACCGTCATGCCTTGCAGCATCATGGCGGCAGCGGTCTTGTAGTCGATGCCGTCGGGCATCTTGACCACGCGATCCGCGGCGATCAGCCGCTCGGTGGCATAGCCGCCGGCCGGGCCGGCGTAGGCTACGCGGTCGCCGACCTTGAGATCGGTGACGTTGGCGCCGACCGCGATCACCTCGCCGGCACCTTCCATGCCCGGCGTGAACGGCGACGTCGGCTGCGGATAGAGGCCGGTGCGCAGATAGACGTCGATGTAGTTGAGGCCGATGGCGTGCTGCTTCAGCTTGACCTCGCCCGCGCCGGGAGCGCCGACCTGGACCTCCTCGTACTGCAGGGCCTCGGGGCCGCCTGTTTTGTGCACACGAATCGCATAAGCCATCGAAGGGCACTCCCGGGTTGCGGCGCACCTGCGCCGACGTCCGCGTCGAGGCGGCGTGGGATGTCGCGGGGGCGTCGTGGTTGGGTCGATCGCGCGCGGCTGATGTGCCGATGCGCTGAAACGGGTTGCCTTGCTGCGGAGACGAACGAGGATCGTCCGGTTCCGCCACAGGGCCGCCATCGGATGCTTCTATGCCCTCGCCCGGCGCGGCACAAGGGGAGACGAATGAGGCTGGGACTGGGGAATTCGAGGCAGGGGGTACTCGCTCTTCTCGCGGGGGTGGCTCTCGCACTCGCCGCCTGCGGCGGTGGACCGGCAAGCGAGATCGGCCCGTGGACGGAGGTCCGCTGCGTCGACGACAGCATCGCCTGTGTCAGCCAGCGCCAGTCGCAGCTCAAAGCCATGCTCGCGGACAAGGACCGCACCTGGGTCCGTCACCCGGCCACGGCCGACGCCTATGCCGGCGGCGTGCGCCTGTTCGCCTTCAAGAGCCGGAAGCGCGAGCTGAGCTGCGCCGAGCTTGCTGCGGGCCGGCGAGAGGCCGACGCTGGACCGGCCGTGTTGAGGGGGCCGCAAGGCAAGCACCTCACGCCCGCCCAGGTGTCGCGCGGCGCCATGCTCTCGACCGAGATCTCGCGCGAGCTCAACGGCGAGATGCGCCGCAGAGGCTGTCCGGCCTAGCACGGCTGACAGGCTGCACCGGCCGGACCCGATCCCGGACCGAGATCAGAAGCGCATCGCCTGGCCGCGGTTGCGGGGCACGGTCGCCTCCTCTCGCCGCTCCTGCGATAGCTCCTCCTCCATCTGCTCGACCTCGCGAGGCGAGTGCTCGGAGCCCATGATCTCCTCCTCCCTGAGCCCGCGGGTCTCGCGGACATGGCGGATCGGATCGTCGATGAAGGCCCACTCTCCCTGGTCCCACGGCCCTTGGCCATCGTTCCAGGGGCCTCGGACCTGTCCGCCGCGCCGGCCGCCGGAGCCGTTGCCGCCGCCCTCGGACATGTCGAAGTAGGTGTGCGTAAAGCGCGGATCACCCTGCAGGACGCCCGGCGGGAAATTCGGCTGCAGCGTGTCGAGCGCTGCCGTGAACATCTGGAAGTGTGCGATCTCGCGCGTCATGAGGAAGCGCAGGCTGTCCTTCACCAGCTCGTCGTCGGTGAACTGCATCAGGTACTCGTAGACGATCTTGGCGCGGCTCTCGGCGGCGATGTTCGAGCGAAGATCCACGGTCAGGTCGCCGTTGGCGTTGACGTAGTTGCCGCTCCATGGCGTGCCGACGGAATCGGTGACGGTCGGCCCCCCGCCTGACAGCACGAGGAACTGCGGGTTCGTCAGCGCCTCGTGGATGAACGATTCCTTACCCGCCCGCCCGTTCATGACGTTCGCAAGGCTCGAGCGCTCGACCGCGTTCTTCATCTCGGGATTGACGCCGTCGAGCAGCAGCGTGATCAGCGCGCCGACGATCTCGAGGTGGCTGAACTCCTCGGTCGCGATGTCCATCAGCAGATCGTATTTGTCTGGATAAGGCCGCCGGCAGGAGAACGCCTGCGTGAAATACTGCATGGCGGCCTTCAGCTCGCCGTTGCCGCCGCCGAACTGCTCGAGCAGCAGCCTCGCGAAGCGCGGATCGGGCTCGCTGACGCGCACATCGAACTGCAGATCCTTGACGTGATGGAACATGGGGACGCTCTCGAGTTGCTGGTGCCGTTTTCGGCCAACTCGAAAGCATTGCCCGGGTTCCGGGACGCACCCGCCGGTGTGTCAGATCTTCTGGTTGTACTCGCCGACCTCGGGGAACTTTGCGAGGCGGCTCTCGATGTCGCGGAAGATGGCGATCTTGTTCGCCTCTGAGACCGGGCTCTCGACCACGACGACGAGCTCCGGCTTGTTGGAGGAGGCCCGCACCAGGCCCCAGGTGCCGTCGGCGAGCGTCACGCGAACGCCGTTCACCGTGACGAGGTCGCGAATAGCCTGGCCGGCGATTTTCTCGCCCCTGGCCTCCGCCTCCTTGTACTGGGCGACCATCCTCTCGACGACGCCGTACTTTTTCTCGTCGTCGCAGTGGGGCGACATGGTCGGCGACTGATATGTTTTCGGCAGCGCGCGCTTCAGGTCAGCCATCGACTTGCCCGGAGCACGGTCGAGCATGTCGCAGACGGCCAGCGCCGCAACGAGGCCATCGTCGTAGCCGCGCCCGAGCGGCGGCTGGAAGAAGAAGTGGCCGGACTTCTCGAAGCCGACGAGCGCCTTCTGCTCGAAGGTATAGCGCTTCATATAGGAGTGGCCGGTCTTCCAGTAGAGCGCCTTGGCGCCGTTCGCCTGCAGCACCGGATCGGTAACGAAGAGACCCGTCGATTTCACGTCGGCGACAAACGTCGCCCCCTTGTGCAGCGTGGAGATGTCCCGCGCCAGCATCACACCGACGGTGTCCGCGAAGATCTCATGACCCTCGTTGTCGACGACGCCGCAGCGGTCGCCATCGCCGTCGAAGCCGAGGCCGACATCGGCCTTGTGCTCCAGCACGGCCTCCGAGATCGCATGAAGCATCTTCATGTCCTCGGGATTCGGGTTGTAGCGGGGAAAAGAATGGTCGAGCTCGCAATCGAGCGGCACCACCTCGCAGCCGATCGCCTCAAGCACCTTTGGCGCGAAGGCGCCAGCCGTGCCGTTGCCACACGCGGCCACCACCTTGAGCCGCCGCGTGAGCCTCGGCCGTGCCGATAGGTCGGCCATGTACCGCTCGGGGATGTCGGGCACGTAGACGTAGCGACCGCCGCCTTTCGTCTCGAAGGCGCCGGAGAGCACGATCTCCTTCAACTCCGTCATGTCGTCGGGGCCGAAGGTGAGTGGACGGGCGAGGCCCATCTTGATGCCGGTCCAGCCATTGTCGTTGTGGCTCGCCGTCACCATGGCGACGCAGGGCACGTCGAGGGCGAACTGGGCGA
>JBFWQN010000541.1:0-3841 GCA_050249405.1 Hyphomicrobiaceae bacterium
CTGCTCGATCCAGTTCTCCTGCTCGATGCGGCCCTTGAAGCCCAGCTCGCTGCTGATGCGCGTGACGTCGGCGTGCTTCCACGCTCCGATTTGCGCGTAGGTGCGGATGCCAAGGCGATGCAGCGCAGCCTCGATCCCCTGGTCGATGGTGCGAATGCGCTTGAGGTCGTCGACGTTGGGGGCAGACGGCGGTGCGGGCGTGCGCGATGCCGCTCCCATTGCAGTGGCTGCCGCCGCGGATGCTGCGGCAGCCGCCGCAGCGGCCAGGGCGTGGTCCTGCGCCGGCAAGACACGGGTGGTCGCCGGACCACCGGTCAGGGCCCGCTCGAGCTGCGTGGCGCGATCCTCCGACGGAGCAGCCGGGGGACGGACAGGGGCGGGCGTCGGCACTTGGGCAGAAACCGGCGCAGGCGGGGTAGCCGGTGCGACGCGCGGGACCGGCGCCGAAGCGGCCGAGGGCTCCAGCGTGTCGGCACGGCGGAACCCGTCCCGCACGGGTGTCGAGGTGGGCGGTGTCGCGGTCCGCGGTTGCGGCGCAACCGTGACAGGGACCGTCTGCGACGCCGGCACGGTGGCACGGACCGCCGTCGCCTCGCCGATCGCCGGAGAGATCATGCGGCGAACCAGACACGCAATCCAGCAGCCGAGAAAGTAGGCCAAAGCGAGCAGCAGCAGCGTCTGCCAAGCAAGCGCAGTCATCGTTTTCGAACTCCCCCGAACACAACGCCCTTGGCGATCAACCCCTGTTGTCCTCGATGCGGCTGCACGTCACCCATCCGACGACGAGCCCGACCGCAAAAGCGATCGCGACGTACCAGACGAGCTGAATGAAGAGATAGCCCATGACGCTCGACTCCCCTGCATATCCCACGCCCCGAGGGGCCTATCTCATCTTCACCAGGAACTCGATCCGGCGGTTCTTGGCGCGGCCCTCGGCCGTGTCGTTGGGCGCAATATTACGATCCTGGCCGTAGCCGATCGCGACGAGGCGCCCCTCCTCCACGCCGGCCCGCGTCAGGTAATCCTTGACGGCGTTGGCGCGGCGGTCCGACAGGCGCTGATTGCGCTCTGGCGTGCCCTCGGCGTCGGTGTGGCCCTCGATCTCGACGGTGACCTGCGAACACTGGTTTACGGCCTCGGCGAGGCGATTGAGCGTGGGATAGCTCGCAGGATCGAGATCGAAGCTGGCGCGCTTGAAGTTGATGATGCCTTCGCGTGCCACCCGGGACATGGCCTGCTGGCAAACGTCGACAGTCTCCTGCCGTTTGCGCTGATCCTCGCCTGTGGATCGCTCGGTGCTCGCCGCTGCCATCCGCTGGGCTTCCTGGCGGCGGCGGTCCTCGTCGGCGCGCTGGCGTGCCTCGGCCTCGGCTCTCTGGCGTGCCTCGGCCTCCGCGCGCTGACGGGCCTCCGCGTCGGCGCGACGGCGCTGCTCCTCCTCGTTCTTGAGGCGGGCCGCCTGCTCCTGGCGGCGGCGGTCCTCGTCGGCGCGCTGACGGGCCTCCGCGTCGGCGCGACGGCGCTGCTCCTCCTCGTTCTTGAGGCGGGCCGCCTGCTCCTGACGGCGGCGGTCCTCGTCGGCCCGCTGGCGCGCCTCGATCTCGGCTCTCTGGCGTGCCTCGGCCTCGGCTTGACGACGCTGCTCCTCCTCGGCCGATAGGCGGGCCACCTGCTCCTGGCGGCGACGCTCCTCGTCGGCTCGTGCGCGCTCGGCGTCGAGTCGTGCCATCTCCTCGCGCTTCTGGCGCTCGATCTCGTCGCGGCGGCTCGCCTCGTCCCGCGCCTGCAGCGCGGCCAGATCGAGGGTGACCTGCACGTCACTGTCGCACGCCGCTCCTGCGCGCGCCCGCACCTCTGCCGGGAGCGCCTGTGCAACCGGCTCGGCGTCGGTCGTTCCCGAGATCCTGAGTCGGCGGCCAGAGAGCGCCGCCGAGCCCCCGGCCAGCTTGCGGAGGGCGTCGAGGCCCGCCTCCAGGCACTGCTCCCAGCCCTGTGGCTGGCCCGCACCGAGCGCCAGCTCGTCGCGTACGCGGCGTCCCGGAAAGCGCTCACGGGCCATGCCGAGCACGGTGGCGCGTGCCCGCTCGTCGGGGACGTAGCCCGAGAGAACCAGCTCGCCGGGCCGCGATACCGCGGAGGTCTCGTAGGGAGTGATGGTCTTGATCGGCGGCTCGCGATGCTTGATCTCGCCGCTGGTGCGGAAGGTGGCGAGCACACCGCGGCCCATGGCGCCTTTGACGTCGGCGGCCTGGGCCGCCGTCTCGGCGATACCCGACAGGCTCGCCACCCGATCACGGACCTGACCGGCGCCTTCATCGAGGCGGCCAAGCTGCTCGACCAGTGCGCTGGCCACCCCGACGAAACCTTCCGGTGCGCCGGAGGCAGGCTCCATGCGATCTACGATTTTCGCCTGCGGCGCCTGACGCTGGGCGGCACGCAACAGCTCGCTGGCGACCGCGTCGCTCGGAACGTGACCCGCGAGCACCACGTCACGGCCCTGACGCCGCGCCGACCAGAGATATGGTGCGGCGACGGGTGGCCGGACCGACTCGCTCTTCAGCCGAATGCCTTGTGGCATCCTGCCGGAAAGGGCAGCCTTGACCTCACGATAGCTGCGGGCATCGATCGCGTCGCCGCGAAGCGACAGGCTGGTCTGCTCGAGCTCCGCCCGTCCTTCCTGGAGAGAGCCGAGCTGCTTCAACGCAAAGCCGACACCGCCGAGCCACACGTCGAGGGCGGGTGCGCCGCGCGCCAGCTTCATGCGGTCCTCGACCTCCAGCCCGGGCAGGTTGGATTTGACCAGCGCGACCACGTCGCGGCGAGCCTTCTCGCTCGGGACGAGGCCTTGCAGGCTCACGCGCTTGTCGCGGCGGATAGCAGCCCATTCGAAGCGGTCGACCTTGTCGACGAGGCCTGCGCGGTTGTCGACGGTGCGCACACCCAGCGTGTCGAGCACGGCGGTGACGGCCTTGGCCGGCTCGCCCTCGTCCATGGCGCGCCCCGAGATGACCGCGTCGCGCCCCTCGAACTTCACGTCGGCCCAACCGAGGCCGTTGCGCTCGAGGACCGTTCTGGTTCGGCTGGTGAGATCCGACTCGATCCGCCCACGCTCTCCGACGATGGCTACCCAGCCCAGCATCAGGACGGGAATCAGCCCCCAGAGCCAACGCCACGGATTGCACTTCATAACGCTCTCCATCCCACCGCCGGCGCCGACCGCTCGAGCGGCGCGCCGGTTACCCACCCGTTCGAACGTCTCGCAGACCCCCGTGTCCCCGTGGTGACCGCTCGCAAGCCGCTCGTGTCCTCCCAGGCGGCGCTCGCATCGTCATCGCGGGTCGAATTTCATTCGTGTCGTGAGCCGGCCCCGTACTCGCGGCGGCACTATAATCCGTCTCCGCGCACGCTCCAATAGCACCACCCGGCGAAATGCCTGCCTCGAATCAATGCAATTGCCCGTCCAAGGCGGTTTGCAAGCGCATGCGGCGGGAGCCTGTTGCGCCTGAGCCTCACGTGGTCGGGCGTTGTTCGAAGCCAGGGTGGCGTGCACGGGGCTCGACGCCCGGCCGAACGGCGCTAAGCTCAACGGAGCCCATGACGAGGAGAGCCCCATGCCGTTGCTCGAGCGCGCAGGCGCACCCAGCCTGCACTACGTGATCGACGACTATACCGACCCGTGGGAGAAAAAGCCCTGGATGGTGCTCCAGCACGGTTATTCGCGGTCCGGCGTTTTTTTCCGCCAGTGGGTGCCCTATCTGGCGCGGCACTACAGGATCGTGAGGCCGGATATTCGCGGGCTCGGCCAGTCGCCGCTCGAATTCGATCCTGCAACAGGCATTTC
>JBFWQN010000542.1:0-3826 GCA_050249405.1 Hyphomicrobiaceae bacterium
TCTTCCGATCTCGCCTGCGCCAGAGCCGGCCCGGTTGCGAGCACTCCGCCGAGCACTCCGGTCAGCGCTCCAAGCCACGTCAACCACTTCATCCGCCCTCTCCACACGCTCCTATGCTCACCGACCGGCACGCGCATCCCGGATCTCAGGCTAGCTGGCGGCCAAGCGGATCGGCAAAACGGCTCAGTATCGAGGCCGCCAGCCGATGTCGAGCCGCGGCTCGGCGGGGGCCGGGTTTCCGGCCCGGGACAGGCCGCATGTCTCGCGCTCGGCATGGGCAGCTTGTGTCGGACCGCTATTCCGTGCAATAAGCAGCGCTTGCACAATTGCGGGCAGCGCGTCGATCGGGCAGCGTCGGCAGAGCCGCACGGCTCGAGCCGGCAACACGCGCCGGACGCGCAGCCGCACCAGCACGGACAGGAGAGCACATGGCTCGTGTCACGGTCGAGGATTGCGTCGATAAGGTTCCCAATCGCTTCGAGCTGGTGCTGCTCGCAGCGCACCGGGCGCGAGCCATCGCCAACGGCTCCGCGATCACCATCGAGCCCGAGAACGACAAGAATCCCGTCTTGGCGCTGCGCGAGATCGCAGACGAGACCGTCGTTCCCGACGACATGCGCGAGAGCCTGATCCATTCGATCCAGAAGAACGTCGAGGTCGACGAGCCCGAGGCCGGCTCGGCACCGATGCTGACCACGGATCGCCGCCCGACTCTGGGCCGCGACGACCAGACGTCCGACATGATCGTCGATCAGATCACCATGACCGAGGAGCAACTGCTCCGCGCGATGGAGAGCATGACGCCGTCCGAGCCCTCGAGCAACGGCTCGGGTGGAGGGGGCGGTGGCGGCGGCGGTGGCAGCGGGCGGGGTCGCTGACGGCGACATCATTGCGGGGCCGAAAGGCGGCCGGCGACGGGCATCGCCAGTGCCGGCCGGCACGATCGTGGGTTGCCGGGCCGGCCGCGCGTGCATCGAGGCACGTGCCGTGCCGTGACCTTCGTGTCTTGGCCAGGGCCGGGCCGCATCGCCGCGGGTGGCGGGAGGGCAAGGCGCCATGATGCGCCAATACGAGCTGGTCGAGCGCGTGCTGGGCTATGATCCGTCCGCCGACGAGGCCCTGATCAACCGCGCCTACGTTTACGCCATGCGCCAGCACGGCACGCAGAAGCGTGCCTCGGGCGAGCTCTACTTCTCACACCCGCTCGAGGTCGCGGGCATCCTCACCGAGATGAAGCTCGACGACGCGACGATCGCGACCGCCTTGCTGCATGACGTGATCGAGGACACCGAGGCGACCGAGGCCGAGATCAAGCACTTGTTCGGTGCCGAGATCGCCTCGCTGGTCGATGGCCTCACGAAGATCAAGCGGCTCGATCTCGTCTCGCGCAAGGCGGAGCAGGCGGAGAATTTCCGCAAGCTGCTGATCGCCATCTCGTCGGACATCCGCGTGCTGCTGGTGAAGCTCGCCGACCGGCTGCACAATATGCGTACCCTCGAGCACAAGAAGCCCGAGAGCCGGCGCCGCAACAGCGAGGAGACGCTCGAGATCTACGCGCCGCTGGCTGGCCGCATGGGCATGCAGGCGGTGCGCGAGGAGCTCGAGGACCTCGCCTTCCGCTGGCTGCATCCCGACGCCTACAAGGCGGTAACCGATCGGCTCGAGGCGCTGCGCGCCCGCAACAAGGGGCTGGTCGACGAGATTTCGAGCGGCCTCGCGGCCAAGCTGGCCGAGGCGAACGTCGCGGCCGAGGTGTCCGGCCGCGAGAAGAAGCCCTACTCGATCTGGCGCAAGATGCAGAACCGGCAGATATCGCTGGAGCAGCTTTCGGATATCTACGGCTTCCGGCTGATCGTCGGCGAGCTCGATGATTGCTACCGCCTTCTGGGTATAGCGCACACGACATGGCGCGCCGTGCCGGGCCGGTTCAAGGACTACATCTCCACTCCGAAGCAGAACGGCTACCAGTCGATCCACACGACCGTCGTCGGCCCGCGTCACCAGCGGGTCGAGTTGCAGCTGCGCACGGCCGCCATGCATCACATTGCCGAGCACGGCGTCGCGGCGCACGCCCTGTACAAGGACGCGTTGACCGTCCAGGTCTCGCCCTACGCGCATGCCAACGGCCCCGGCGCCAGCAACGGGGCGGCTCCCGGAGGGCCGTCGCCGAGGGGTATCGCGCGAGCGCACCAATCGAGCCCCTACCTCTGGCTGCGGCACCTCGTCGACACCCTGCTGCAAGGTGACAATCCCGAGGAGTTTCTCGAGCACACCAAGCTCGAGCTCTTCCACGATCAGGTGTTCTGCTTCACGCCGAAAGGCAGGCTCATCGCGCTGCCGCGCGGCGCGACGCCGATCGATTTCGCATATGGCGTACATACGGATGTCGGCAATCATTGCGTGGGCGCCCACGTCAACGGCCGGCCGATGCCGCTCACGACGCAGCTGCGCAACGGCGACGAGGTGCTGATCGTCACCTCGCCCGGGCAGGTGCCACCCGCTGCCTGGGAGCGCGTCGCGGTGACCGGCAAGGCCCGCTCGGCCATCCGACGCGCCGCCCGCGATGTACTTCGCCGCCAGTACGCGGAGCTGGGCCGGCGCCTCCTGGTCTCGGCCCTGGCCAAGGTGGGGCAGGATTACGCCGACGAGCGTTTGCGCAAGGCCCTGCCGCGACTGGGGCAGAAGAGCGTCGAGGACGCCCTCGCCGCCATTGGCCGCAGCGAGCTCTCTCTCGCCGACGCGGTACGCGCCGTCGCTCCCGACGCCGTCATCACCACGGCCAAGGTCATGGCGCCGCAGCGCCGCAGCGTGGAGCGCACCGGCAGCGACGAGGGCTGGTTCAATCTCGGCAAGGTAATGGGGCTGAAGTTCCGCTGGCCCGGCAAGGACGGGGTGCAACGAGCCGGCGAGCCGGTGACCGCCGGGGGCGTCATCCCCGACGACGAGATGCGCAACGAGCCGGTCGTGCCGATCCGTGGCGTACGCAACGACGTGCCCGTCAGCTTCGAGGAGGGTGGTGCCGTTCCGGGCGACCGGATCGTCGGCGTACTCGTCCCGGGGCAGGGCATTCGGGTTTTCCAGATCCACTCGCCGCAGCTGAAGGATTTCGAGCACGAGCGCTGGATCGACGTCACGTGGGATGTCGACGAGGACAATCCCGACCGCTTTCCCGCGCGCATCCTCGTGACCGCGCTCAACGAGCCGGGCACGCTCGCGCAAATTGCGCAGACCATCGGCGAGGAGGACGGCAACATCGACAATCTGCGCATGCTGCGCCGCGGCAGCGACTTCACGGAAATGTTGATCGAGGTGGAGGTCTGGAATCTCCAGCACCTGAACCGAATTATCAATGGGCTCCGGTCGCGCCCCGTCGTCAGCCAGGCTGAACGGAGTTTTGATTAAGGCAAAAATGTGGTATACGGGTTTTGCGTTGCGTGTCCCGTGCGTGCGTCGTGGGAGATTTCCACAATGCTTTTCAGTCGCCGTGAAGCCGAGCCATTCGCAGAGCGGATGAGAGTTGCGCTTTGGCCGCGCCGCAGCTGGTCGCGCTCGCTTCGCTATGCGCGGCTGCGACTCGGCCGGATCGGTGCGCCGCCGCGCGAGGTCGCCCTTGGGCTCGCGATCGGCGTCTTCATGGCGTTCCAGCCGGTTCTCGGGCTGCAGATGCTGCTTGCCGGCGGCATTGCCATGCTGGTCGGCGGCAACATTGCTGCGGCCCTGCTCGGCACGTTCGTCGGCGGCCCGGTGACCTGGCCGGTCATGTGGCTCGCCTCCTATCACCTTGGCGCCGTCATCGTAGGTGCGCCTCATACCGTGACGCTGGCCG
>JBFWQN010000543.1:0-3823 GCA_050249405.1 Hyphomicrobiaceae bacterium
CGTAGACGGCGAGCACCGCGGGAACGGCGATGGTGGCGATGCGGCTCCCTTGTGGCACGAGCTTCGGATAGTCCTCATGCTCGAGGTAGGCTGGCAGGTAGTACTCGAGATTGTCGGCATAGGGCACCGGCAGGAACTTGAAGCCTTGCGGCCACTCACCTTTCAGGAACGGCGCGAGCGGCTTCGAGGAGACCCAGACGGTCGCCGCGTAGGCCGGGCCCTTGCGCATCTCCTGCATGGCCTTGGAATGCGGATCGAAGCGGGCATCCACCTTGATGCCGAGACGCTCGAAGATGATCGGACCGCTATAGGCTGCCGCCGTGCCCTCGGTATTGAAGTTCACGGGCTTGCCTTCGAGCTCCTTGAGCGAGGTGATCTCGGGGCGCACGAAAATGTGCAGCTCGGACGGAAAGAGGCCGGCGAGATAGTTGATGCGGCGTGCAATGCCGCTGATCTCGGGGTTCTTCTTGAAGTGCTCGAGCACGTCGCCGTAGACGATGGCCGCGTCGACGCCGCGCAGGTAGAGCAGATCGAAGACGTTGTCGAAGATGCCGCGCGTGACGATCGGGAGCACGCGCATGTTGTCGCCATCGTCGAGGGCGCGGGCGAGCTCGGCCGCGAACTGCAGCGGCGCGCCTTCGATGCGGCCGGCGGCGAGACCGATGGTGTTGGCGTTGATCGCCTCCTTGCGCCGAGCCTCGCTGTCGGGGCGGGGGCGTGCCGGGCGCGGCTGACGCGCTGCCGGGGCCTGGGCGACCTGCACGGCGTCCGTTGCGTGCGGAGACGCCTGCTGGGCGTCGGCCGATTCGAGCGCCCCGATCAGGACCATTGCGGCCAATGCCGCCGCTGCCAGTCGCCAACGCATACCGTCACCTCTCCCTGCCCGCACCGTGTCGGGTGGCCATTCCGCCGGCTCGAGGCCGCTGACTCCCAAGGCTCTGCGTGGCGGCGAGCGAGACGCCGATCGGCATCATTGCGACCGTGACATCGTCGCCTGCCGCCGTTGGCCCCCTAGAGGGGCTGCCCCGTGATCCTGCGCCCCCAGCGCAGCGGAACGACTGTTGCGTCCCGCCGTCTAAAAACTGGCCCCGAAAGAGTCGCTTTTGCGGCGGGTGAGTGATTCTTTATGGCAAATCCTCGTTTATTTGCGGGCGCTTAGAGACGTGATCGGAGTGTCGGTAACCCCGTTTTCAGATGTCGCCCGAAAGGCAAACCTCGCGTCGCCGCTTGAGCTTGACGGCTTCGCCTCGGCCCCGCGTCCGACGCTCGGCGGTCCGAGCCCGCTCGACTTGACATCTTGCAGTTGCGTGGGCACATCCCGGACGCCGCGCCGCAATGGCGCGTCCCATTTACCTGCGTGGTCGGCAGAGACTGAGTGGAGGCGAGCGATGTCCGAGATCACCCTGCGATTCCCCGATGGTGCCGAGCGCCGTGTGCCGAAGGGCACGCCCGGCATCGAGGTGGCCAAATCGATCGCGCCATCCCTCGCCAAGCGTACCGTGGCTGTGCTGCTCGACGGCGTGCTGATGGATGCGGCCGATCCGATCGAGAAGGATGCGGCGATCCTGTTCGTCTCGCGCACGGATGCCGAGGCGCTGGAGCTCATCCGCCACGACTGCGCGCACGTCCTCGCCGAGGCGGTGCAGGACCTCTGGCCCGGCACCCAGGTCACCATCGGCCCGGTGATCGAGAGCGGTTTCTTCTACGATTTCGACAAGAAGGAGCCCTTCCACCCCGACGACCTCCCGAAGATCGAGAAGCGCATGCGCGAGATCATCGCCAGGAATGCGCCCTTCACGAAGGAGGTGTGGTCGCGCGAGCAGGCCAAGGCGCATTTCCGCCAGCAGGGCGAGCTCTACAAGGTGGAGCTGGTGGACGCGATCCCCCAGGGCGAGGACGTCAAGATCTACCGCCAGGGCGCGTGGCTCGACCTCTGTCGCGGCCCGCACATGACGGCCACCGGCCAGATCGGCAATGCTTTCAAGTTGCAGCGCTTCTCGGGATCCTACTGGCGCGGCAACGCCGAGGGCCAGAAGCTGCAGCGCATCTACGGCACCGCCTTCGCCACCGACAAGGAACTCGCCGACTACCTGCGCATGCTCGAGGAGGCCGAGAAGCGCGATCACAGGAAGCTCGGCCGCGAGATGGACCTGTTCCATTTCCAGGAGGAGGGACCGGGCACCGTCTTCTGGCATTCGAAGGGCTGGACGCTGTTCCAGGGTCTCGTCTCCTATATGCGCCGCCGGCTCGCCGGCGACTACGAGGAGGTGAACGCGCCGCAGGTGCTCGACAAGTCGTTGTGGGAGACCTCCGGCCACTGGGGCTGGTACCAGGACAACATGTTCGCCGTGAAGTCGGCGGCAGCCTTCGAGCATCCGACCGACGAGGCGCGCGATCAGCGCGTGTTCGCGCTGAAGCCCATGAACTGTCCGGGGCATGTTCAGCTTTTCAAATTCGGCCTGAAGAGCTACCGCGACTTGCCCGTCCGGCTCGCCGAGTTCGGCTGCGTGCACCGCTACGAGGCATCGGGTGCGCTACACGGGCTGATGCGGGTTCGTGCCTTCACCCAGGACGACGCCCACGTGTTCTGCACCGAGGACCAGCTCGAGGCCGAGGTGCTGAAGATCAACGATCTGATGATGTCGGTCTACGAGGACTTCGGCTTCAAGGAGGTGCTCGTCAAGCTCGCCACGCGCCCGGAAAAGCGGGTCGGCACCGACGCCATGTGGGATCACGCCGAAGGTATTCTCCGGGCTGCGCTGGCCCGCATGGAGAAGGAGTCGGGCGGCCGCATCAAGACCGGCGTCAACGAGGGTGAGGGCACCTTCTACGGTCCGAAGTTCGAGTACACGCTGCGCGACGCCATCGGCCGCGAGTGGCAGTGCGGTACCACCCAGGTCGACTTCAACCTGCCGGCCCGCTTCGGCATCTTCTACGTGGACGCCGACGGCGAGAAGAAGCAGCCGGTCATGGTGCACCGCGCCATCTGCGGCTCTCTGGAGCGCTTTCTCGGCATCCTGATCGAGAGCACGGCCGGCCATCTCCCGCTCTGGCTCGCCCCGGTGCAGGCCGTGGTCGCGACGATCGTCTCGGATGCCGACGGCTATGCGGGCGAGGCGACGCGCGCGCTGCGCAAGGCCGGGCTGCGCGTCGAGACCGATCTCAGGAACGAGAAGATCAACTACAAGGTGCGCGAGCACTCGCTCAGGAAGACACCAGTGCTGCTCGTGGTCGGCAAGCGGGAGGCCGAGGAGCGCAAGGTCTCGGTGCGCCGGCTCGGGTCCGACAAGAGCACGGTGATGGGGCTCGACGAGGCGATTGCCATGCTGCGCGACGAGGCCCTGCCCCCCGATGTGCGTCGGGACACGGCCTGAGCTATCTGGCCGGCTCGCCCCGCGGATAGGAAGTGTTCCTGCATAAATGCGTCTTTTCAGCAACTT
The DNA here is from genome assembly GCA_050249405.1 of Hyphomicrobiaceae bacterium. Taxonomy (GTDB): domain Bacteria; phylum Pseudomonadota; class Alphaproteobacteria; order Rhizobiales; family Hyphomicrobiaceae. The sequence continues at coordinate 3,441 of JBFWQN010000543.1, forward strand.
GGCGTGTGGGAATGAGGCCGGGCGGCAATTGGAGATGCGATCGCGCGGTCCTGTGTTGTAGTCTCCACTGACACAGATCGGGGGGATGGTCTGACCACCGGCGGTGCAGCGAGCGTCGTGCCCCTCGCCAGCAAGTCTGCAGGCCGGATATTTTTCGGCCTGTACCGAAACGGGAGGGTCCGACCATGCAAAAGACACTGCTCGCAGGCGGCATGCTTGTCGCGCTGACGGCGGGGCTCGCGACACAGGCAGCAGCTCAGGAGCTCGTCATCACGGTGGAGCGCATACGCGCCCTCGACAGAATCGATCCCGTCGGCCAGGCCGATTTCTTTGCGCAGGTCACCATCGACGGCGAGGTGTTCAAGACCGAGCGTATCCGGCGC
>JBFWQN010000544.1:0-3820 GCA_050249405.1 Hyphomicrobiaceae bacterium
CTGCTCTTCTTGTTGACCATGGTGTCGTTGCAGTTGCCGGACGTGTAGAGCTTGGTCTCGAGGTGCCTCGGCGTCGTCGACGACGGCCGCCGCCCGCGCTCGTTCTCCGGCCACTCGATCTTGATGACCTCGGCACCGAGAGCGCCCAGCCAGCGCGTCGCCCACGGGCCGGCGCGCACCCAGCTGAAATCGACCACGCGGATGCCGTCGAGCGGACGGGGGAGGGGCATGGAGCTACCTCGGAGACGGGCGGGGCTCGGAGAGGGGCGGGACTCGCTAACTGGCGGGGGCGGAGACGACCGGCGTCAGGCCTTCACCTCGGTCAGATGCATGCGGCTGCCCATGCTGGTCGCGGTGTCGAAATAGATGAGCCGCTGCCCGATGGGGTTGACCACGGGCGCCTCGGTCTGGAAAGCGAGGCCTCGCCCGCGCCACGCGCCGAGGCTCGTGTCGATGCCGGTCGTCACGTAGCCGACGTGGTCGAGCACGAAGTCGCTGCCGAGCGACGAGGTGTCCTCGGGCTCGATCAGCTCGATCTGTGCGCCGCCGCAGTCGACGAAGGCCACCCGGCCGCCGCGCCGCGACGGGCCGCCGCCGACGCGCACGCCGCCGAGCTTCTCGACATACCACTGCGCAGCGGCCTCGGCGTCGCGCACGAGATAGCCCGGATGCAGGATGCTCGAGATGTGCGGGCCGGAGGAGGGGCGGCCGGCCTTCTGCGCGTCGGGAATTCGTGTCAGGTGCATCCAGGCGCCGTTCGTGGAGGCGGGATCGAAGTAGAGCACCTCCTGGCCGACGAAATTCGTGTAGGGCGCCTCGGCGAGAAAGCGCAGCCCCTTGGCCTTCGCCTTTGCTGCTGCGGCGGCGATGTCGGCGACCACGTAGCCCACGTGGTGCATGACGAGCGCGTCCGGAGCCAGCGGGCTGGTGTCGGCCGGCTGCATCAGCTCGGCCTCCACGCCGCCGAACTCGACGAAGGCGTTGCGTCCGCCAGCCGGGAACATGGGGCTCGGCTGCATGGTGCCGCCGCCGGTGTGCACGGCGCCGAAGGCCCGCGCGAACCACTGCACGCCCTTGTCGAGGTCGGCGACCAGGTAGCCGATGTGGCGAATGCCGTCGAACATGCTTTCCTCCGCGCGGGGCCGGGACCGTTTGCGGGCAATACTGCGGGCATGGGCGAGGCAGGGCAAGCACGGAGGCGGTCGCGCGGCCCGCCGGGTCAGCCCTTCGGCCGCACGTCGCGGATCGGAAGGTAGACCAGCAACGCCAGCATCGCGACGGCAGCCTGCGCCGCGAATCCCGCCCGGTAGGCGATCTCCGTCGGCGCCGCGCCCGCGCCCGAGACGGTGCCGACGATCCATCCGAAGGCGAGCTGCATGCCCGCGATGGCCATCATCAGCCCCGTGTTGGCGGCCGACATGCCGCGTCCCATGAGATGCGGCGCCACGAGTCCGCGGGCGTGGGCGAACACGACCATCGGGAACGACGCCGTGAGGCCGAGCAGGCAGAACAGCGCCGTCACCACTGCGATGGGCGGATGCGGCAGGGCGGCAAGCCCGGTCATCGCAGTGGCGACGCCCGCCATGCCCGTGATCAAGGCGGCCTTCACGGAGTTGGCGCGACGGGCGAGGAAGCCGAGCAGCGTGTGGCCGGCCATCGCCGACAGTGCCATGGCGAGCAACACGTTCCCGGCGCCGATGGCGTCCAGCCCGTGGATCTGGCGGAGATAAGGGGCGCCCCACAGCCCGGAGATCGTGGTCGCCGCCGAGATCGGCAAACCCGTCAGCAGGAGCCGCCACATGCCGGGCTCGCAAAGCGCCTGCCAGACGCCTGCCAACACGGCAGATAGCCCTTCCGACCGCGAGGGGGCCGGCGCCGTCCCGGGCGGAGCGTCGCGCACGATCGTCCAGACCAGACAGAGGAGCACGGCCACACCGCCGGTGAAGGCCAGATAGCATTCCCGCCATCCCGCGAAAGCGATCAGCGCGGCGAGAGGGGTCGTAGCCGTGAGCGTGCCGGAGGCTGCGAACGTATTGAGCGTGCCCATCAGCGTGACGCCGCGCTCCTGCGGCAGCCAGCGGGCGACCACGTAGTAGGCGCCCGTGAAGATGCCGGCGCAGCCGAGGCCCATCAGCACGCGGCCGAGCAACAGCAGCGGCACCGAATCGGCGATGGCGAACGTGCCGGCACCGGCGGTCGTGAAAAGCAGCATGCCGGTGATCGTCAGCCGCGCGCCGAACCGATCCAGCAGCATGCCCGTCGGCAGCTGCATCACCGCATAGGCGAGGAAAAAGGCGCTGGCCACGGTCGAGAGCGCAGCCGGGGAGAGCGACATCTCTCGCGCGAGCTCGGGTGCCATGACTCCGAGGCTCGAGCGCAGGAACAGGTTCGTGAAGGCGAGCAGGAACAGAACGCCGACAATGGCCGCAAGCTGCAGCGGCACGCCTCTCCTGCGCTCGGCGATGCCCGTCTCGGCCTGCTCGCTCATCCAGCCCGTCGTCCCACCTGCATCGCCCCTATATGGATCAGACGATGCGCTTTCGCCTATAAGGGCGCAACCCGTCCGCGAGCCGCAGCTTTGCGGACATGCAACCCGAGTGCCTTCGTCGACGCCCGCGAGAGAACGACACATGGCCGGTCATTCCCAGTTCAAGAACATCATGCACCGCAAGGGCAAGCAGGATGCGATGCGCGCCAAGCTGTTCGCCAAGCTGGCCCGCGAGATCACGGTCGCCGCCAAGGCGGGCCTGCCCGACCCCGCCATGAACGCGCGCCTGAGGCTCGCCATCCAGAACGCGCGTGCCGAGAACATGCCGAAAGACAATGTCGAGCGCGCGATCAAGAAGGCGCTCGGCAGCGATGCCGACAATTTCGAGGTGGTCCGCTACGAGGGCTACGCGCCGGGCGGCGTCGCGGTCATCGTCGAGGCGCTGACCGACAACCGCAACCGCACGGGTGGGGCGGTGCGAGCGGTGTTCACGAAGTACAACGGCAACCTCGGTGCCACCGGCTCGGTCGGCCACATGTTCAATCGGATCGGCGAAATTCGCTTCAAGAGCGAGGCAGCGAGCGCCGACGCCATGCTCGAGGCGGCCATCGAGGCCGGGGCCGACGACGTCGAGTCGGGCGCCGACGGTCATGTCGTGGTCACGACATTCGAGGCGCTCGGCCAGATCGCCGCGACGCTCGAGGAGACGTTCGGCGCGCCGCAGCAGGTGAAGGCGATCTGGAAGCCCAATCTCACCACGCAGGTGGACGGCGAGAAGGCGGAGGCCATCCTGAAGCTGATCGGCGCGCTCGAGGACGACGACGACGTGCAGGCCGTCTTCTCGAACTTCGAGGTGGACGAGGCGACGCTCGCCAGGCTGACGGCGGCCTAGCCACTCGCGGAGGACTTTTCCCCAGCGCCGTCCGTCCGGCAGGTGACAGTGCCCCGGGGCGTGCTATCCGCGTTGCCATGAACGGCAAAGCGATTCGCATCATCGGCATCGATCCAGGCCTTCGCCGCACCGGCTGGGGCGTGATCGAATCCGACGGTGTGCGGCTCGGCTACGTGGCGAGCGGCCTGCTCACCTCTGATGCGGGAGACGAGCTCGCCTCGCGGCTGCGCGAGCTCTACCAGGGGCTCGTGAGCGTGCTCGCGACGTTCGCTCCGGCCGAGGCGGCGGTGGAGGAGACCTTCGTCAACGAGAACGCCAAGGCGACATTGTAGCTCGGACAGGCGCGCGGCATGGCGCTCCTGGCGCCAGCGATGATAGGGCTCAAGGTGGCCGAGTATGCGCCGAACCTGATCTAGAAGACCGTGGTGGGGGCGGGGCTT
>JBFWQN010000545.1:0-3806 GCA_050249405.1 Hyphomicrobiaceae bacterium
CTCCCGCTCATGTGGTGCGGCAGACAACGCCCGGAGTGCCGCCCGCATGCAGCTCAAATCGCGCGCCTACGAGGTCGACGACCTCATCGCGGCGCAGGAGCTTTATCACTCCAACGGCTGGACCGACGGCCTCCCCGTCGTGCCGCCGACCGAGGCTGCTGTCGCCGCCTGCCTCGCGCATGCCGGCATGGCGCCCGACCGGGTGCTGGGCATCGAGCCGGTGCGCGAGCAGGCCGTCACGGCCGAGAAGGTCGCCGTCAACGCCGTCATGGCCGGTTGCCTCCCCATCCACTTCCCCGTCGTCGCGGCGGCGTGGCAGGCCGTGCTGAAGGAGGAGTTGCTCCTGCACGGCACCACGTCCTCGACCGGCGGCTGCGCCATCCTCGTCATCATCAACGGCCCGATCCGGCGCGAGATCGGCGCCTCGGGCGGCTTCAACGCGCTCGCCAACTCGGACCGCGCCACCGCCTGCATCGGCCGCGCGGTGCGGCTCGGGCTCATCAATATCCTCGACGTGCGCCCCGGCGGCATCGACCGGACGACCCTCGGCCACCCCGGCAAGTTCTCCTACTGCATCGCCGAGGACGAGGAGGACACCACCTGGACGCCGCTGGGTGAGATGCGCGGCATCGCGAAAGGCACCTCGTCCGTGACGGTGATGGCGGCGATGGGCCCGCGCCAGATCATGAACGAGTGGACGCACGCGCCGGAGGAAATTCTCGAGACCTTCGCCGCCGAGATGCGCGCCAACCAGCGGCACTACTCGATCTACGGCGGCAACTGCGTGATCGTCGTGCCGAAGCAGCTCCGCGACATCCTGCAGGCGGCAGGCTGGTCGAAGGCCGATGTCGGCCGCTTCCTCTACGAGCGCGCCCGCATCAAGCGCGCCGAGTGGGGCGACGTCGGTAAGGGCGCCGTCGTCCGCGACCGCGGCGAGAGCGTCTACACGGCCCTTTCCGCCCCCGAGGACGCCCTTGTCGTCGCCGCCGGCGGCCCCGCCGGCGGCTTCGGCGCCATCATCCCCCCCTGGATGGGCCACAAGACCAGGGCCGTGACGGTTGCGGTGGAGGGAAGGTGAGGGCGGGACCGGACCTATACACAAGCGGTCATTGCCGGGACCGGCGTTGACCGTCCGATCATGTCCGCTGCTGAGGGTGGTCTTGCCGAAGTCGTACAGGCCTCGATGCGTGCATGTGACCCGGAGGAGACCATTCTTTCTTTGTTCTCTCGACGACGAAAGCTCATTCGGAACCGGACTAAGCAAGATTGACAGCCAACGGGTGCCGTGCACGGAATCGCTGTGCGTTGTGGCGGCCAACTCTCGAGGCGGGGTGATGAAACTCCGATTTGCAAACTGCGAGATCGATACCCTGCGTCACGAGTTCCGAGCGAATGGGATTGTTGTGTCGATCGAACCGCAAGTATTCGACCTGCTTGCCTACCTCGCGAACAACCCGAATCGCTTGATCACCAAGGACGAGCTTGTCGAGGCCGTTTGGGACGGCCGCGCCATCAGCGATAGTTCAATCACCTCCCGCATCAATGGCGCCCGCAAGGCTGTAAGCGACGACGGTTTCCGACAGGAAGTCATTGCCACGGTTCCGCGGCGCGGCTTTAGGATGGTCGCACCTATTGAAATCGTCCCCAGCGAGGCGCCAGCCGCTGCCGCGACTGTGTTGCCGCCCATCATCCAAGCTACGGCAAGCGTCGAGGGCACCAAAACGCGAACTGTGTTGCCAACGATTGGGCTGGTCCCGTTCTCGCTTCAGCCGACCGACCCAGGCCTCATCTATTTTGCGACGGGCATTGCCGACGAGATCGGCTCCGAGTTGGGGCGCTATCACTCCCTCGCAGTTCTGGCACGCCACAGTGCTCAACAGGTCGCAAGTTCTAACGATGATGACGACCTTGGCGGTCTCAAGACCTTGGGCGCGACACACGGCGTGCGCGGCTCCATCCAGGTGCGCGGCGACCGACTCCGCATCTCGGTGCAACTCATCGCGCTCGATACGTACCGGCTGCTCTGGTCAGAGCGTTACAACATCGCGCGCGACGAGCTATTTGCGATGCAAGACGATGCTGTTTCCCGCATCGCCGAAGCCATCGTCGGTCGCATAACTGACGATCGACTCGCAGGCGCGCGTTTGCGTCCCACGGAGAGCCTCGACGCATACGATTGCGTTCTGCGCGGCATGGCATTGCATCGAGGCGGCGGGTTCAACAACCTTACGCCGGAGGACGCCCGTATTGCCACAGGCTGGTACGATCGGGCCATCGCGCTCGATCCCAATTATGCGCGTGCCTATGGCTGGCGCGCCTGCGCAGCCGTAACCTTCTGGCCGAAGCGGCCACAACAGGAACATTTCGACGCGTGTCAGACGTACTCCAGCAAAGCCTTCGAACTTGACCCGCACGATGCCGAAGCGCACCGCCTGATGAGTGGCATTTCCATTTACCAGCGCCGTTTCGATCTTGGCGTCTATCATCTCGAGAAGATGCGCGCGTTGAACCCGAACGACACTCAAATCCTTGTGAAAAGCGGCCTCTGGTCGAACTATCTCGGAGACCACGACAGGGGGATCACGGACATAGAGCTGGCGATGCACCGCAATCCGCTGCATCCTGCCTGGTATTGGCGCGACACGGGAATCGTGCTGTTCGATCGTGGCGACTATAAGGGCGCCTGGACGGCTTTGAGCCTGGTTCCTGTCGTGCGCCACGTAGATCTCGTCTATCGCGTCGCTTGCCTCGTCGGCCTAGGCCAGTTGCAGGACGCCAAAGCGCAAGTCGAGCGCCTACGAGCGGAGCACAACGAGATCGCGCCCTCTGACCTCCAAGGCTGGATGCCCTACAGCTGCTACCGGCAGGACCAAGATTTTGTACGGCTGCGCGACCATCTGGCCAGAGCCGGCTTCGCATGAGCAGGCAATCAGAACTGATGATCCTCATCAAGCAACATTGAAGCGCTCCTTGACCGTTTCTTGAGGTCTCCTTCAAGCGGTGCCATCCAGGCAGCCGTAATCTCTCTCCGTCGCCGGCCGAGGTGGCTGGTGCAGTCGACGGGAAAAACACATGGCACTCAGGAAATTCATCATCGAACGGGACATCCCCAAGGTTGGCAGTTTCGAGCGCGAGCAGCTCAAGGGCGCGGCGGCCCATTCGAACAGCGTGCTGGAGCAGCTCGGCCCCGACATCCAGTGGGTCGAGAGCTTCGTCGCGGCCGACAAGACGTTTTGCGTCTATCTGGCCAGCAGCGAGGAAATCATCATGAAGCACGCCGAAATCAGCGGCTTCCCCGCCACCAAGATCAGCGAGGTGCGCAAAATGATCGATCCCACGACGGCAGCTGACTGATCGCTGTTGCTCGCGTCAACAAGGTTTGGAGCATTGCAAATGCAGAAGTTCCTTTCATCCGCCATTCTGGCGGTAATGTTGGCTTGCCCGGTAACCGCGCTCGCACAGCAATCGAAACCCCATGCCTTGCGCAAGTTCATCATCGAGCGCGAAATCCCGAAAGTCGGCAGCCTCGGCGGCGGCGAACTTCGGGGGGCAGCAGCGAAATCGAACGACGCTCTCGCCAAAATCGGCCCGGACATCCAGTGGGTCGAGAGTTACGTGGCAGCCGACAAAACCTTCTGCGTCTACCTCGCCAAGGACGAAGCCACCATAAGGAAGCATGCCGAGATCAGCGGCTTCCCCGCCTCCAAAATCACCGAGGTGAAGCGGATCATCGATCCCACGACCGCAGCAGAGTGACGGCTGCCATGGCGTGAGCGAAGCTCGCGAGGAACGTTCACGCCGCATCA
>JBFWQN010000546.1:0-3800 GCA_050249405.1 Hyphomicrobiaceae bacterium
GTGCTGCCGACGCTGCTCGACATCATCGGCATCGAGCCACCAGCCGAGATCAATGGCGTCAAGCAAATCCCTCTCGAGGGCGTGAGTTTCAAGGCGAGCCTCGATGATCCGTCGGCGCCGTCGAAAACCACGCCCCAGTACTTCGAGCAGTTCGGCCACCGCGGAATATGGCAGCAGGGGTGGAAAGCGGTCGCTTATCATCCGCCAGGCACACCGTTCGACGCCGACCGGTGGGAGTTGTACGACCTCGCACGTGACTTCAACGAGACCAACGACCTCGCCACCGTCGAGCCCGGCCGTCTCGCGGCCATGATCGAGAGCTGGTGGCGGCTCGCCGAGCGCCATAACGTGCTGCCCCTCGATGATCGTTTCCGCGAGCGTTTCGTCGAGAACGCGACGAACTTCCATGGCTCGCGCACGCGCTATGTACTGCACGCTGGCATGGGGCACGTGCCGACGGAGGTGGCCCCGGACCTGAGAAGCCGCAGCTATCTGATCGAAGCCTTCGTCGAACTCGCCGGCGCTGGCAGCGGCGTGCTCATCGCCCACGGCGACGCCACATCCGGCTACAGCCTCTACATCCAGGACGGCCGCCTCGTGCACGATATGAATGTCGGCGGCGAGCATGTGATCGTTCGCTCGGAGGTGCCCGTCCCAGCGATAGGCGCGCTCCGGCTCGGCGTGCGCGTACGCCGTCTCTCCCACATCGAGAACCCAACGCCGGCCACCGGCCCCGGCACCAGCGAGATTACGCTCGAAATCGACGGCGCAATTGCCGGGCGAGTCGAGACGAAGCTCGGCCTGCCGAACTTCATCTCCTGGTCGGGCCTCGATATCGGCCGCGACCGCGGCTCGCCGGTGTCGCACTATCAGGCGCCGTTCGCCTTCACCGGCAGGTTGCTTCGCGTGGAAGTCACGATGGACGTCGACCAGCGCCTCGACGGCGACGGCATCGGCGCGGCACTTATGTCGCGGGAGTAGCGCTCGAATTGCCTTCGGCCGCAAGACGTAACCTACAGGATCGTCAGAGCCCGGCTCGTGTAGCGCCCCTGGCGTTTGGTAATGTCGGCGCCGGAACACTGGTTGCCGGCGTATTGGGTGCTGACGGTCGATCCCAGTAGGAGACGACCTGTTTGCGGTTGCATGTATTGCTGGCGCCGCCCGGTCCGGAATCGGACGGATCGAGATTTTGCTTCAATCTGGATGATCGATCGACGGCAGATGCGCTGATCCGGCCCAGCGTCGCAGCCCGGACTTGCATGCTCCCCGGCCGTATGGCTTAAGCGGCGGGCTGACGCCCCCAAGCGCACGGTCTCCATGATTCATCTCGACAACATCGCCAAGCAGAATGGGCACCAGATCCTGTTCACGGGCGCCTCGGCCGCCCTGTTCAAGGGCGAGAAGGTGGGTCTCGTTGGCCCCAATGGTGCAGGCAAGTCGACGCTGTTCCGCATGATCGTCGGCGAGGACCAGCCGGACGAGGGGCAGGTGTCGGTCGATCGTGGCGTCACCATCGGCTACTTCTCCCAGGACGTCGGCGAGATGGCCGGCCGCAGCGCTGTGGCAGAGGTAATGGACGGTGCCGGACGTATCAGTACCGTGGCTTCGGAGCTCGCCGAGCTGGAGGCGGCGATGGCCGATCCGGACCGGACCGATGAGATGGACGCGCTGATCGAGCGTTACGGCGAGGCACAGTCCCGCTTCGAGCAGCTCGGCGGCTACGCGCTCGAAGGCCGCGCGCGCGAGGTGCTCGCAGGCCTGAGCTTCAGCCAGGAAATGATGGACGGCGACGTCGGTGCCCTGTCTGGCGGCTGGAAGATGCGCGTAGCGCTTGCGCGCATCCTGCTCATGCGCCCCGACGCCATGTTGCTTGACGAGCCGTCGAACCACCTCGACCTCGAGAGCCTGATCTGGCTGGAGCAGTTTTTGAAGGCCTACGACGGCGCGCTGATGATGACATCGCATGACCGCGCCTTCATGGACCGCATCGTGACGCGAATCGTCGAGATCGATGGCGGCGAGCTGACGAGCTATTCCGGCGACTATGCGTACTACATCGGCCAGCGCGCGCTCGCCGATCAACAGCAGCAGGCGCAGTTCGAGCGCCAGCAGGCGATGCTCGCGAAAGAGCAGCGGTTCATCGAGCGCTTCAAGGCGCGCGCCTCGCATGCGGCGCAGGTCCAGAGCCGGGTGAAGACGCTCGAGAAGATCGAGCGCGTCGAGCCACCGCGGCGGCGCGAGACCGTGACGTTCGACTTCAAGCCGGCGCCGCGCTCGGGCGAGGACGTCGCAACGCTCAAGCGGGTCGGCAAGCGCTACGGCAGCCGCATCATCTACGAGAGCCTCGACTTCCAGGTGCGGCGCCGGGAGCGCTGGTGCGTGATGGGCGTCAACGGCGCGGGCAAGTCGACCCTTCTGAAACTTGTCGCCGGCGCGACGAAGCCCGATGCCGGCACCGTCGCCATCGGATCGAGCGTCCGGATGGGCTACTTCGCCCAGCACGCCATGGACCTGCTCGACGGCGATCGCACCGTGTTCCAGTCGCTCGAGGACGAGTTCCCGCAGGCGGGACAGGGACAGTTGCGCACGCTCGCCGGCTGCTTCGGCTTCTCGGGTGACGATGCCGAGAAGAGGTGTCGTGTGCTGTCAGGCGGCGAGAAGGCGCGCCTCGTCATGGCACTGATGCTGTTCGATCCGCCAAACTTTCTGGTGCTGGACGAGCCGACCAACCATCTCGACATCGCCACGAAAGAGATGCTGATCGGCGCGCTGTCGCGCTACGAGGGCGCCATGCTGTTCGTCTCTCACGACCGGCATTTCCTCGCCGCGCTGTCGAACCGTGTGCTGGAGCTGACGCCCGAAGGCGTCCACACCTACGGCGGCGGCTACATGGAGTATGTCGAGCGCACGGGCCACGAGGCGCCCGGATTGCAGGGCTGACCGCAAGGCCGCTGATCCGCCACCGTGCGGCCCCCGGTGCTCGATCCCAGAAGGAGACATCGCGGGGCGACGGATCGGCGGCGCGTTGGCCGTTGGCGACCACGTCCGCTTGCTGGTGTATCGTGTCGTCACGATTGTCGCGCGACAGTTGTCAATGGGCACTGAACTTTCCGCGAATGTGGGCTTTCAATTTTCCCTAGGTGGCGGCGACGGGTGGGGTCCGGTGATCAGCCGGTTTCAGGATCGTTGTTTTTCTTTCCTGGCGGCCGGCCATGGCGTTTGGGCTGGGCGGGCGCGTTGATATTAGACCTCGCCCGCACGTTCTCCGGCACGAGGTCGGCATGCTGGCGCAGGCGATAGCTCGATCCTTCAATCTGGATGACGATGGCGTGGTGCAGCAGGCGATCGAGGAGTGCCGTGGCGACGACGTGATCGCCGAACACGTCGCCCCATTCGGCGAAGCCCCGGTTCGAGGTGAGGATCATGGCACCCTTCTCTCAGCGGGCGTTGACGAGTTGGAAGAACAGATTGCCGCCGCCGGGCGTCACCGGCAGGTAGCCGATCTCGTCAACCACGAGCAGCGAGGCGCGCGTGAGGAAGCGGATGCGCTCCTTGAGCTGTCCCTCCCGCTCGGCCTTGGCCAGCGAGGCGATGATGTCGGCCAGCGTCGAGAACGCGACGCTCTTGCCGGCCTTCACGGCCTCGACGGCGAGCGCCGTCGCCAGATGGCTCTTGCCGGTGCCGGGCGGGCCCAAGAGGTGCACCACCTCGGCGCGATCGATGAACTTCAGCTCGGCCAGCGCCAGGATGCGATTGCGGTCGAGCGAGGGCTGGAAGGCGAAGTCCAATCCGGCGAGCGT